>JAGHDO010000011.1 GCA_021159885.1 Synergistota bacterium
ATGCTTGGGCTTCTTGATGCGAGCCACTTGGGAAAGCCGATGATGGTAGGATGGCTTCTCGATAACTTCGGTCATCCATCCCAAAGCCCGCAGATTCATTCAATCTTTGGGATACGGGATGTTTTCCTTTGGAGGGGGTCCTATAAAATCTCATCTGAGTTTAGATGGTGTGCTCCCAACGGAAGCGAGGTTCTTACGGTTTTTCTCTACGGTGGTTATAGAAGTCTTTATGGTTTAGGAAGGATTCCAGGGCTTATTAAGGAGAGAATAAAGGGTGAAGTGGGAAAAATGAGATATCAACTTACCGATAATTTAATCCTGCTTGATGGTTATGACCTTGATCTTGAGCCCGAGGATTCCTCTCGCTTTCTACCTGATAGGGTGAACTCCATCAGTATTATCTTTGGTACCCCCTTAGATTATCTTCTTGCTGTTAAAAGGGAACTTAAGGATTGTCCCGTCTGTTTTGGGGAACTTATATCTGGAAAGTATGCCTGCACCTTCCCCGGAACGCTTTCAACCCGAACCTATCTTAAGGTCCAGAGTGCGGATCTTGAAGATTTTCTATATAGAATCGTTGAACCTTTACTCGCTTTAAATGGGAAGGAAGCTTTGCCCTCCCTCTGGAGGGTAATATTGAGGGAGCTCGTTCACGATAACATCTGTGGCGTTGGGGTCGATCAGGTTCATGAAAGAAGCGAAAGGGAGAACTTTCTCTTATTTAAGAGGCTCAGAAAAGTTTTAAAAAGGGAGCTATCCGTTCTTCTGAAAGATGCAGATGAGGGGTACTACGCGGTTAATCTCATACCTCAGAAATACGATCTATGGTATCCCCTTCCCTCAGGGGAGTATCGAATTAAGCTTGAAGGAATGGGATTTTTTAAGGTGGGGAAGATAAAGCGGGTCAAGACCTTGAGAGAGCGCGCGATCGGTTTTAAGTGGAAAAATTCCTACTATGAGGCTGAAGTTATGGAAGATGGAAGCGTTAGAGTAGGGGATAGCGTTTTGGGGTTCTTTACCCTCGAGGAGGAGCTTGGAGATGCCTACTCTCATGCGAAGGGAAGCTTTCTCGCAACGACGAGGAAAATGAAGCTTAAACCGATTTTGATTAGGCAGGGAGAACATCATGCTGAGGTTTTATTTGAAGCTCACCTTGAAAAAAATGGTAAGGGAGCCTTTCTTTCCGTTAGAATTCTATTTGATGAAAGTCCCTTAATTCGATGGAAAGTTGACTTAAATAGCTATGGAACTAATCTTAGAGTTAGGATGGGATTTGATTTTCCAAGGTCAGGAGAGCTTTTTGCTGGAAGCCAATACGATATCGTTTTAAGGGCTCCCCTTGATGAGGATTTGCTTCCAGAGGAGCTACCCCCTGAGCTTTCCTCCCTTTTAATAGCAGCGAGAGAGACGGGGAAAGTTAGAACTTTTCCCTTTCAGGATTTTATAGCGCTTTATGATGAGGGAGTAACTCATGTGGTTATGGCTAAAGGTTTAAGAGAATACGAGTGGGAAGGAAGTGGCTTTCTTTATCTAACCCTGAGAAGGGCGGTGGAGTGGATAGCTAAAAGGGCTGTTCCGGGCAGGGTGGGTGATGCGGGGCCTGAGATGTACGTTCCCGGAGCAAGGTGTGAAAGAAAGATAAGACATTTTTTGGGTTATATGACATTTAAGGGAGAGCCATGGGATGAAAGGATCTACAAATGGGTTGCCTTCTTTAAAACGCCTCCTCTTATAGTCTATAAGGGAGGAAGGGGAGTCTATACCGGTGAGATCTTTCTCCCTTCCTTTCCTCTACCGATAACTGCTTTCTATCGCTTCAGAGGTAAAAACCTGCTTAGGGGATTTAATCCTCACCCAAGGCACTATAGGCTTGAGAATACCGTTAGCTTGGTTGATCCCTTTGGGAACTTGGAGAGAAAGGCTCGAACGATACCTCCGAAAAGCATATTTACTATTGAGCTTCCTCTGAGGGTTAAAAGTGCATATGATAAGGATGTCTATCTTAGGGTGCTTAATCCTCCCTCTTGGCGTGTTGGAAAGAACCGTTCTCTCCCAGATGAAAGGATTCTAAGGAAGATGGAGAAGGAAGCAAGGCGCTTGGAAAAGGAGCTAAAAAGTTTTCCTTCCGACTCCTCTTCGCATGAAGCTAAAGCACGATATTATACCCTTAAAAGGAAACTTTTTGAGATCGAGCTTTCAATTGCACTTAATAAAGGAAAACCCCAAAAAGCTTTGAAAGATATAGGTTTTAAGCTAAATGAGACAAGAGCTTGGAAGAGAATATATGATTATATCCTCGCGCTTCATGAGCATAATAAATGACAATTATATGGTATAATTTAAGTGAAGTCCGCCTCCGAGCTCTCTCTCCTAAGGGATCTCTTGGTCCTATGGAGGCTGAGCCGATAGGGTAGGTGGGGAAACCTGCTTGCCTCCCGCTTTCGGAAAGGAGGAAGGGGGAGGTGTGAAGTCTTGTCGTACGCGGGTAGGATTTTGCGGGTTGACCTGAGCAGGGGCAAGGTCAGGGTTGAGGAGCTGTGTGTGGACACCGCGAGAGCCTTCATAGGCGGAAGGGGTTACGCTTCAAAGATCCTCTACGATGAGATAGATCCTAAGGTGGATCCTCTCTCTCCCGAAAATAAGCTGATTTTCGCTACCGGTCCTTTAACGGGTACTCCAGCTCCCACGGGCGGAAGATACATGGTTGTGACCAAGGGACCGCTTACTGGAACGATAGCCTGTAGTAATTCCGGGGGATTCTGGGGTGCTGAGCTGAAGAGCGCAGGCTACGATATGATCGTGTTTGAGGGAGCTGCGGATAAGCCTGTATATCTCTATATTAAGGACGATGAAGTTGAGCTTAGAGATGCCTCTCATCTTTGGGGACTTGATACCCACGCTACAACGGATAAGCTGCTTGAGGAGGTTAATGATAGTAGGGCGAAGGTGGCGTGTATAGGCCCAGCCGGCGAGAATCTCGTTAAAATAGCCTGTGTTATAAACGATAA
>JAGHDO010000012.1 GCA_021159885.1 Synergistota bacterium
AGAATAATAAAGGAGCTTTTACCCGTGCTTGATAATCTCGAACACGCTATTGAGGCTTCATCAAGCTCTGATGATGGTAGTGGCATCGTTGAAGGGGTTAGGATGATCTTTAAGCAGTTTTTAAGCGTTCTTTCTAAGGAGGGGCTTGAGGTGATCCCCACCGTGGGTAAGGACTTTGACCCCTCAGTTCATGAGGCGGTTGAGGTCGTTAAGGTGGGGAGCGACGAAGAGGATGGTAAAGTAATTTCCGAAATTAGAAAGGGATATACCTTAGCGGGCAGGGTTATAAGACCCGCCCTCGTAAAAGTTGGAAAAAAGGGGTGATGGGAATGGTGACCAAGGAGAAAGTTGTTGGAATTGATCTTGGAACAACTAACTCGGTTATAGCTGTAGTTGAGGGCGGTCAGCCCGTAGTTATTCCCAATGCGGAGGGAAGCAGGATTACCCCCTCCGTTGTTGCCTTTACGAAGGATGGTCAGAGACTCGTTGGTCAGCTTGCTAAAAGGCAAGCGGTGGTTAACCCTGAAAGAACCATAGTTTCGATAAAGCGTAAGATGGGATCGGATTACAAGGTCGTCATAGACGGTAAGGCTTATACCCCGCAGGAGATATCAGCGATGATCCTGCAGAAGCTAAAGCAGGATGCGGAGGCTTATCTGGGTGTTCCTATAAAGAAAGCTGTTATAACCGTTCCCGCTTACTTTACCGATGCACAGAGGCAGGCTACAAAGGATGCTGGGACGATAGCTGGGCTTGAGGTTTTAAGGATAATAAACGAGCCTACCGCATCCGCGTTAGCTTATGGGCTTGATAAAGAGGGAGAACAGAAGATACTCGTTTTCGATCTCGGAGGAGGTACATTCGATGTTTCCATACTTGAGGTTGGAGACGGTGTTTTCGAGGTCAAGGCTACCTGCGGTGATAATCATCTTGGTGGGGACGACTGGGATCAGAGAATCATAGATTGGCTCGCTGAGGAGTTTAAGAAAGAAACGGGCATAGATCTGAGAAACGACAGAATGGCTATGCAGAGACTGAAGGAAGCAGCTGAGAAGGCGAAGATAGAGCTCTCTTCCATGGCGGAGACCATAATAAGTCTCCCATTTATAACGGCGGATCATACTGGTCCTAAGCATCTTGAGAAAACCTTAACGAGAGCGAAGTTTGAGGAGCTTACTTACGATCTCGTTGAGAGGCTCGTGGGGCCCACGATGAGAGCGCTTGAAGATGCAAAGCTTTCTCCCTCTGATATAAGTAAAGTTCTCCTGGTTGGTGGAGCTACAAGAATGCCTATGGTTCAGAGGAAGGTAAAAGAGCTTCTCGGTAAGGAGCCTTCTAAGGAGATAAATCCTGATGAGTGTGTGGCTATAGGAGCCGCGATTCAAGCCGCGATACTTGCGGGTGAGGTTAAGGATGTCGTTCTGGTTGATGTGACTCCGCTTTCGCTTGGCATAGAGACGCTTGGAGGCGTGTTCACGAAGATAATAGAGAGGAATACCCCTATACCTGTTTCAAAGAGCCAGATATTTACCACGGCTGCTGATAATCAGACCACGGTTGAGATACATGTGCTTCAAGGAGAGCGTCCAATGGCAGCGGATAACGTTTCCCTGGGAAGGTTTATCTTAACGGGGATCCCTCCGGCTCCGAGGGGAGTGCCTCAAATAGAGGTTACATTTAACATAGATGTTAACGGTATACTTCAGGTTTCCGCGAAAGATCTTGCAACGGGTAAAGAGCAGGCTATAACCATAAAATCAACGCGGCTTTCTGAAGAGGAGATAGAGAAGATGAGGAAAGAGGCGGAGCTACACGCTGAAGAGGATAAAAGAAGGAGGGAACTCGCCGAAACTCGCAATCAGGCGGATAGTCTCATATACTCTACCGAGAGGACAATGCGCGACTTTAAGGATAAGATTACCGATGCGGAAAGAGAGGAGCTTAATAAGGCTATAGAGGAGCTCAGAAAAGTGATGAGCGGAGAGGATATAAATGCCATAAAGAAAGCCATGGAAGATTTGACTAACAAGCTTCACAAGGTTACCTCGAGACTCTATCAGAGTGGAGTGGGGCCTCAGGCTGGAGCGGGTGCTCAGGGTGGAGCTACCGGTCCGGGTGGAGCGCAAGGCGGTAGCGGAGGAGAGGGTAAAACTATGGATGCTCAGTTTAAGGAGGCGAGTGGTGGTAGTCAATAATGAAGGATTATTACGAGATTCTTGGGGTTCCGAGAAACGCCTCTCAGGAGGAAATTAAAAGAGCATATAGAAGGCTTGTTAGAAAGTATCATCCGGATTTGAATAAAGGGAATCCGGAGGCGGAAAAGAGGTTTAAGGAGATAAACGAAGCTTATGAGGTCTTGAGCAACCCGGAAAAGAGAGCCAAGTATGATAGGTATGGTAGGGTAGATGGTGATTTCACTCCGCCTCCGGGCGGAGGATTTGATTTCGATTTCGGTAAGGGCTTTGATTTCGGCTTTGATCCTTTTGAGGATCTTTTTGAGAAATTTTTCGGAGGGGGTTTTAGAAAGAGAACGGAGGATATTGGACCCCGTAAAGGCGCTGATCTTGAAATGCCGCTTGAGATAACGCTTGAAGAGGCTTTTAGAGGGGGAGAAAAGGAGGTAAACGTCCCAAGGTGGAAGGTCTGTTCTACCTGTGGTGGGACGGGAGCAGCTCCTGGAGCTTCTCCACGAACCTGCCCTTACTGTCACGGAACTGGAAGACTGGAGGAGAGAAAGACGAGTCTTTTCGGGGAGTTTATAAGCGTTAAAACCTGTCCTTATTGTGGAGGCAAAGGGACTATAATAGATAAACCCTGTCATACCTGTAACGGAACGGGAAGGGTTAGGGAGTGGCGAAAAATCGTTGTTAACATTCCACGTGGGGTTGAAACTGGCATGAAGCTTAGGATTCCCGGTGAGGGTGAGCTTGGCGAAAGGGGAGGCCCACCAGGTGATCTTTATCTCGTTATAAACGTTAAACCGCATCCCCTCTTCGAAAGAAGAGGTAAGGATCTTTACTATAAGCTGAAGCTTTCCTTCCCGGAGCTTGCTTTGGGGGCTGATGTGGAGGTCCCCACGATAGAAGGAGAAAAGGCACGCCTTAAAATACCTCCGGGTACACAGGTAGGAGAGATCTTTAAGCTTTCAAGAAGGGGAATGCCGGGATTGAATGGTAAGGGTGGAAGAGGGAACATGTTTGTTGAAATTCAGATGGAGGTTCCCTCAAAGCTTACCGAGAGACAAAAGGATTTGCTCAGGGAGTTTGCGAAAGAAAGCGGTATAAAGGTTGGAGAGAGCTTGAGCTTTTTCCAAAGGTTTAAGAGGAGCTTTGGGGGATGAGATGGTATTATCTCGATTTTTATGGTGAGGATGAGCCATATCTTATAGAGAAAATCTCATCGCTGGGATTAACGGGGGTGGGTTTCCCGGGAAAGAAGGGAGCCCACCTTCGCGTTTACTTTAAGAGCCTTAGCGAGCGGGAACGAGTAAGATCCCTGCTTGAGGGGGAATTTCGTATGGAGTCTGGCGAGGAAGAGGACAAGGACTGGATAAGGGAAGTTGAGCGAGGATATGAACCGGTCAGGGCGGGATCTTTCGTAGTGATGCCCTCAAGCTTGATCCCTATCATTATAAAGCCAGGGATGGCTTTCGGCACAGGGTATCATCCCTCTACGAAATTAGCGTTGAGGCTTATAGATGAGGAGATTAAGGAACCGCGAGGATTCTCGCTTGACCTTGGGACGGGAAGCGGAATATTAGCGATAGCCCTGCATAGAAGAGGCGTTAAGCCCATAATTGCGCTTGATAAAGATCTCTTGGCGCTTAGAGAAGCGAGAGAGAATTTCCTTAGGAACGACGTTCAATCTGAGGTGGCTCTTATAGGTAGCGATCTATTAAGCGCAATTAAAGATGATTTGAAGTTCGAGATCGTGGTTGCGAATCTTCTTTTCCCAATATTCGAAATAGCCCTTCCTGAGATAGCTAAGCATATAGAAAGGGGTGGAATTTTTATAGCTTCAGGCATAACCGCCCGTGAAAGGGGCAGATTTTTGAACCTGATTGAAAGATACGGGTTCAAGCTCGCTTCGCTTTTAGAGGAGGAGGGTTGGATTGGAACGGCGGCGATTCTTCGCTGAGATCAAAAACGGAGAGGCTATAGTTAAGGGAGAGGAAGCTTATCATCTCTCCGTTGTTTTAAGGCTGGGTGAGGGAGATGAAGTTGAGCTCCTGACTAAGGAAGGAATATGGATAGGAAAAATAGTTAAGGTTTTGCGTGGGAAAGTAAAAGTTTCTTTAATTGAAAGGAAAAAGGTAGGGATCCTTCCCTATGAGGTTTTTCTCTTTCAAGGTATAACCAAAGGAAGGAGAATAGATTGGCTCGTTCAGAAGGCATCTGAGCTCGGTTGCAAGGCTTTTTATCCAATGATAACGAGGTATACCGTAGTTAGTGAGCTTGGAGACGAAAAACTCGAAAGATGGAGGAGGATTGCGCGCGAGGCTTCCAAGCAGTGTGGCAGGCAGGATGTTATGGAGGTTAAATCGCCTTTATCTTTTGGTGAAGCTATAGAGTTGATTGAGAGGGAAGGTGATTTTTTAAAGATAGCACCGAGTCTCAGAGGAGAACCGCTTCCGCTAAAGGACCTTCTTCTTGGTGATAAGAAATCCAAGGTTGCTGTGTTTATAGGTCCTGAAGGGGGATTTTCCCCGGAAGAGCTCGAACGCATGCTTTCCGCTGGCTTTATCAGCGTAAGGCTTGGACCTTATATTTTGAAAAGCGAGACAGCTTCTATCCTCGTTTTAAGCGCTCTTCTAACTCTCTGGGGTTGGGAATGAGAGTTTTTCTTTTTTCGCTTGGTTGCAGGGTGAATCAGTCTGAGATAGAGGGGCTTGCTTCGGAACTTGAAAGAGCTGGAATGAGGATAGTCGCTTCTCCCGAGGAAGCGGATATTATCGTGCTTAATACCTGTGCGGTGACAACCGAAGCGGAAAGGAAAAGCAGGCAGTATGTAAGAAGATTTAGGAGATTAAATCCAGGGGCGAAACTCGTTGCGCTTGGTTGCTATGTTCAGCTCGTTGGAGAGAAGGTTTTGAACCTCGGCGCTGATATAGCTTTTGGAAATTCTCGCAAGCGCGATTTGCTGAAAATCCTAAGGTTCGGAGGAGATAAGCGGGTTTTTTTAAGCCCTCGTCCTGAGAGAGGAGATTTCTTTTCTATTTCTGGAAAGCTTCATTATCATTCAAGGGCTTTCGTCAAGGTCCAGGATGGATGTGATGCCAAGTGTAGTTACTGTTTGATAAGGATTCTAAGGGGAAAGGGCGTTTCTCGTCCAATTCGGGATATCGTTTCAGAGGTACGCGGGCTTGTATCACGGGGATATGATGAAATAACAATAGTAGGAATTCATCTGGGAAGCTATGGAAGGGATCTGGGCGTTAACTTGAGAGAGTTGGTTGAAGAACTACTTAAGCTTCCTGGACTAAGGCTTCTCAGGCTTGGTTCGGTGGAACCCTTTGATTTGGGTGAGGATTTCATCGAGCTTTATGAAAGATTTGATAATTTGGCACCTCATCTTCATCTTCCCTTGCAGAGCGGAAGTAATAGAATACTTTCTTTAATGAGAAGGCCTTATACGTTTGAGAAATACCTTGAGCTGGTAGAGAAGCTCAGGGAGATCAGAGGGGATTTTAACATAACCACGGATATAATGATAGGCTTTCCGGGAGAGAGCGAAGGGGATTTTAATAGGACCCTTGAAGCTGTCGAGAAGATTTGGTTTGGAAGAATTCATATATTTAGGTATTCTCCAAGACCTTTTACCGAGGCTCTAAAGATGCCCTGCCTTTCTTCCTCCATTGTAGAAAGGAGACTCAAAGTTTTAAAGGAGATTACCTTAAGAAGCGCTCTTAGCTTTAACAAGTCGATAGTTGGAAAAACTTTCGATGCCCTTTATCTGGGGGGAAGGAGAGCGTTGCTTCCAAATTACGTGGAGGCGGAGCTTTCTGAGGAAGCTGAAGAGCGCTGGGTCAAGGTAAAGGTTGAAAAGGCATCTCCTCGGGGAGTTTTCGCAAGGGTTTTAAGTAGGTGAAAAAGAAAGGTTGTTTAGATAGGCTTTATGCGGATAGTCCTTTAAATCTCTTTCTGTATATATACCTTATGTTAGAATTATAGATGTAGCGTGAATGGAAGGACGGTGCGTTTCGATGAGAGAGTTTTTTGTTTTCGAAAACGGTGCTTTTAGAAGAGTGGATAGCTATCGAGAGGGGGCTTGGCTTAACTTGGTTGCCCCAACTGAAGAGGAGGTTAAAAAGACAGCTTTGGAGTTTAACATTCCGCTAGATTTCCTCTTAGATCCACTGGATATCGATGAAAGAGCAAGAACTGAAATGGAGAAAGGGATCGTTCTTATAATAGTAAGAATTCCCTTTAAGGAAAATGGAGATAGCAGTGTTCCCTTTAGGACATTGCCCTTGGGAATAATTCTTTTGGATGGTGGGATTATCACAATATGCTCTCAGGACACGAGAGTTGTAAGGGATGTCCTTAAAAGTGGTGTGCGCGTTAAGGGACAATCCGGAAGAGATTTAAAACTGGTCTTAACCATATTTCTGAAGGTTGCTTTTATCGTTCTTTCTCACGGCAGGGTGTGTCTGGATATTTGTTAAGAAAAGGTGGTTTTAGTGGGGGGACTTATGAAAGCTCTCTTTTTCGATGGAAGAAAGCTTTCGCTGGTGGAGTTTCCTGCTCCTGAGAGGAGAAAAGGAGAGTCCCTGATACGGGTGAGCAAAGTTGGTATATGTAATACCGATATTGAGATTCTAAAAGGTTATATGAGCTTCAGGGGAATTCTGGGGCATGAATTCGTCGGTGTTGTGGTGGATTCCGATAGAGAGGATCTTAAAGGTAAGAGAGTTGTTGGAGAGATAAATATATCCTGTGGGAAATGTGATCTTTGCAAGGCGGGCTTAAAAAAGCATTGTAGAAATATAAGGACACTTGGAATAAATGGCTGGGATGGTGCGATGGCTGAATATCTCAAACTCCCAGATGAGAATCTCCATGTTGTCCCTGATGATATAGATGATCTTTCTGCGGTTTTCGTCGAACCGCTTGCTGCTGCTATTCAAGTTCTTGAAGATGTTCATATAAAGCTAACCCATAATGTCTGCGTTGTAGGGGATGGCAAGCTTGGCCTTCTTATAACAAAGGTGCTGACTTTCTGTGGATATTCTCCTTGCGTTTTAGGGCATCATCCTGAAAGAAGGAAA
>JAGHDO010000013.1 GCA_021159885.1 Synergistota bacterium
CACCGAGAGAGCTCAGGTGGCAAATATCGTTGAAGTGCCTTAGACAGAACTTCCCATCCTCACTTATTGTTTCAAGGATAGAGAAACTTGCATTATCTTGCTTAAACCTCCAGAAATACGAAAGAGGGAGCTCAAGGAGCGCACAGAATATAACCTTGTTAACACCATCGTGCCCAGCTATCAGAATGGTTTCACTCCTATAGCGCTTTTTAAGCTCCTCAAGGAATGGGTTAACCCTATCGTATACCATTTTTAAGCTCTCGCCCTCAGGCATAACAACCTTCTCTGGTTCCCTCTTCCACATTTTATAGAGCTCACCGTAAGTCTGCTTAACCTCGCTTAAAAGAAGCCCTTCCCACCTGCCATGAGATATCTCCTTAAGCTCATCTCTCACAAATATGGGAGCACGATGTTCAAGATCAATGATTTTAGCGGTCTCAAGCGCTCTTTTTAAAGGACTCGAGTAGATGACATCTATTTTATAACTTGACAGAGCTTTAGCCAGCATCTCAGCTTGTCTTTTACCCTTATCATTTAGGGGGATATCAAGCTTGCCCTGATACCTGCCTTCCTTGTTCCAATCTGTCTCCCCGTGTCTAACCACTATAATCCTCATAGCGATATGAAATCCACCCTTTCAAAGCCATCTATGGATCTGATCTCCTCCAACACCTCAGGAGGTACCTTTTCATCAACACAGAGCGTCATGACTGCTTCCCCTCTTCTCTCCTTTCTCCCAACATACATGTTAGCTATATTTATGTTTCTCTCTCCAAGTATCATTCCTATCCTACCTATCATCCCAGGTCTATCATGATGACGCGTCAGAATTATATTCCCCTTAGGCTCCACATCAACCTTAAAGCCATCTATCTCTACTATCCTGGGAATGTTCCTCCCGACTAATGTTCCTGCTATTTCATAATACTCCTTTCCAACTTTAATCTCAACCTTCATGAGGTCGGTAAACTCTCCTCCGCCATCGCTTAAAGACTCGACCACCGAAATTCCCCTCTCATTCGCCATATGCACGGCGTTTATGTAGTTAACGGGTTCTCCCAAAACCGGATCAAGAAGCCCCTTAACAAAAGAAGCAGTGATAAGTGAGTATGGAAGCTTAGCCACATCTCCCATGTAAATGATGCGAATCTCATCAACGGGTCTCTTAATCCACTGACCGGCGAACTTCCCCATCTTTTCCGAAAGGTAAAGATAGGGCTTCAAGCAAGCATAAACTTCGGGAGGAACCGAGGGCATATTAACGGAGGATCTTACCGGTCCACCTTGAAGAGCCATCCAGACCTGCTCAACTACCTCAAGAGCGACTTTCTGTTGGGCTTCACAGGTTGCAGAGCCTATGTGAGGCGTAGCTATAACCTGTGGGAGCTTGATTAGAGACCAATCGATCGGTGGCTCTACCTCATGAACATCAAGAGCTGCTCCTGCTATATGACCCTCTGTTATTGCCTTGTAAAGTGCGCTTCCCTTAACTACCTTCCCTCTTGAACAATTTATAAGGTAAGCTCCTCTCTTCATCATCCTCAGTTCTCTCTCTCCTATCATGTATTTTGTCTCCTCGGTCAGAGGAACGTGAAGTGTCAAGATATCAACCTGGGCGAGAAGATCCTCAAGGGAAGGAAGAAGTCTAACATTGTATTTCTCAACATCCTCCTGCCTTATATACGGATCATAACCGAGAACTTTCATTCCAAAAGCATTAGCTCTTATAGCAACCTGTCTCCCTATCCTTCCAACACCAACTATTCCAAGAACCTTCCCATAAAGTTCAGTCCCCAAAAGCTCTCTTTTCGCCCATTTCTCACTTTTCATCAGAGAATCAGCCTTGGGAAGGTGTCTTATAAGAGCAAGCATAAGCCCCAGCGTGAGCTCAGCAGTTGATATCCTATAGCCATATGGAGCATTAAGCACAAGAACCCCATATCTGGTCGCAGCATCAGTATCTATATTATCCACCCCAACGCCAGCTCTACCTACAACCTTAAGCTTAGGAACTCCTCTGGAGAGAACCTCCTCGGTAACTCTGGTCGCAGTTCTAACGATAAGAGCATCAAATTTCCCGACCTTTTCAAGAAGCTCCTCAGGTGTTGGATGATTATACTCAACCTCCGCTCCCTTTTCCCTAAGCCACTCTATACCCACCTCATCGAGATCATCCGTTATCCATATCTTATACACCTTCAACTACCTCCTTTAAGGCATGCAGAAATGCCACCATCTCATTTTTCCCCACATATCCCATATGAGCAACCCTGAAGATCTTTCCCTTAAGGCGCCCCTGGCCTCCAGCAATCACGATATTTTTCTTAGCAAGACTTTCCTTTATATGGGAAAAACCGATTCCCTCTGGAATTTTTACCGCGCTAACCGTAGGAGAAGCACACTCCTCTGGGGGCAGAATTTCAAATCCCATTTCTCTGAGCCCGGTTCTCACGAACCGAGCAAGAGCATTATGCCTCTTCCAGGATTCCTCCAAACCTTCTTCGAGAAGAAAATCCAAAGCTACATCAAGCGCATAAAGGAGACTAACAGCAGGCGTATAGGGGGTCTGCATCGGCTCTTTTCTAAGATAGTCATCGGCAAGCTTGATATCCCAATAGTAGCTTGGAGAGGATATGGTCTGAGCTTTTTTTAAGGCTCTCTCGCTAATCGCCACGAACGCGAGTCCTGGCGGGGTCATAAGCGCCTTTTGCGAAGCCGTTAAAACCGCATCTATCCCCCACTCATCCATCTTAAGTGGGGCTCCTCCAAGAGAGCTAACCGCATCCACACAGATCAAGGTTTCAGGTAAAACTCTCCTTATAAGGAAAACAGCCTCCCTAAGCGGATTTAAGACGCCAGTTGATGTTTCATTGTGAGTCAAAAGAATTCCACTGTAGACAGCTGACTTAAGCTTTTTCTCAAGCGCGTTTAAGTCCCAGCCACTACCATACGGGAAATCTATAACATCAAGGTCAAGCCCCATTCTCCTAGCTATCTCAGCCCATCTTTCAGCGAAAACTCCATTAGATACCGATAATATTTTCTCTCCCTGCTTGAAAAGGTTAAAGAGAGCGCATTCAAGCACTCCTGTTCCCGTCCCCGGGAAGATATAAACGGGCCTCGATGTCATAAAAACCTTCTTAATTTTCTCCTGAATACCACTTAAAAGAGCGCCAAACTCCTTTCCTCTATGACTTATAACGTCCCTAAACATAGATCCTCTAACCCTCTCGGGCAGAGGTGTAGGACCTGGTACAAGCAGTATATCTCTCATTCCCCTCAGCCTGCCTTAAAGCTCAGGCTCTATAAGCCCATAGTTTCCATCTTTTCTTCTATAAACGACGCTAACCTGGTTAGTCTCAGCGTTTATAAATACGAAAAAGTCATGACCAAGAAGGTCCATCTGAAGAACCGCTTCCTCAGGAAACATAGGCTTTAAAGGAAATCTCTTAACTTTAACGATTTTGGGCTCTTCTTCAGGATGTTCCTCAACCGCTTCCTCTATAACTTCTGGTGGAATGCTCATTTTATACTTCTTAGAAAGTCTATCTTTATATCTTCTAAGCTGTTTTTCTATCTTATCGACTGCAAGATCAAGCGCTGCTTGAAAAGACTCCGCTCTCTCAACCCCTCTTAATATAACGCCATTCGCGTCCAAAGTAATTTCAACCGCAGGGGTATTACCCTCCATCTCGAGCACAACGCTCGCATCAAGTATCCTGTCAAAGTAGCGTTTCATCTTCGACAGCTTCTTTTCGACATAGTCTTTCAGTAAATCAGGCACCTCCACGCCTCTTGCGGTAATTCTAACCTGCATTGGGTTAGTCCCCCCCTTTCGAAACTATAAAACTGATTGGAAGTGTATAGTAGTATATCACAGAGAACCGCCATATTTAAAGATAACCCCTAAGGAGAGCGTTTGCTCTAAATCGGCGTTCATGATACCATAATACAAGCTTATTTGCAAAGGCATCGGGGGGAACCGCAATGGATATAGCTTTATTTGCTTTAACTTTGGCACTTGGAATAATTATAGGCAAAAAGAAATTAGCACCAGATTGGCTTATAAATAGAATAGACAAAGCCCTCACAGTAGTAATATATATTTTGATACTCCTTATAGGAATTGAAGTTGGTACCTATAAAGAAGTTTTGAAAAACATGGGAAGTATTGGTGTGAAAGCCATAGCGATAGCGCTTCTATCGATAGCGGGAAGCGCCTATTTCAGTAAGCTCATCAGCGGGAAGAGGGGAGAAGCATGAATTTAAAACCTCTTTTAGTCCTTGCTATCGGCATGCTCATAGGATATTCAGGTATCATATCTAAAAGCGTGATTGAGCTTAACTCGTCAGCCATAAGGTTAACTTTATTTGCGCTCTTCATCGTCATAGGAATAGACATGGGTAGAGAGAAAAGGCTTTGGGAAAGCCTAAGCGAGCTTAAGGGAAGGGTTTTCGCTATAGCATTTGCTGGACTTGCAGGAAGCATACTGGGAGGCACAATAGCTTCAATCCTCACGGGTACACCGTTTTCAACAGGAGTTGCCTCAGCTGCTGGAAGTGGATACTATAGCATCACCACTTTGATGCTAAAAGAGGTAGCGGGACCATCACAGGCCCTCGTAGGGTTCCTCTCAAATCTCTTGAGAGAGCTTATCGTCATCGTTGGTATGCCTATAATAGCGAAAATATGGGGTAAAGCGGGTTGTGTTGGAGCTGCTGGAGCAACGGCTATGGATACTGCACTTCCTTTCATAATAAAAAGCGTGGGTAAGGAAATAGGTGTGCTATCTTTTGCCTCAGGTGTTATAATAACCATACTTGTGCCTTTTTTAGTTCCAACTATTTACCGCCTTCTTTATGCCCTCGGCTGGTGAAGTACTCAGCGGTTGAGAGTAGGAGAGAAATAAGGTATAATCCCTCCTGAAAGGAGGAAAAAAGAATGATAAGTGTGGCGTTCTGGAAAAAGCTTGAAGGAGTGGATCCAAAGCTGCGCGGGCTTTTTCTTTCTCTTATAGAGGAAATTGAGCATCATCGTGAAGAATCCGTTACCAAAAAGGAATTCAGGGAACTTATAGAAGCACAAAGGAGAACCGAGGAAGCTATCAATAAGCTCGCTGAAGCCCAAAAGAAAACTGAAGAAGAAATAGCTAAACTAACCAAGCGAATGGATACATTCGAAGAAAGACTCGCTAAACTCGAAGAAGCCCAAATCAAAACAGAAGAAAGACTCGCTAAACTCGAAGAAACCGTCAATAAACTCGCTGAAGCCCAAAGAAAAACCGAAGAAGAAATAGCTAAACTAACACAAAGAATGAGTGCCTTCGAGAAAAGACTTGAAAAGGTGGAAGAAAGACTCGAAGGCATATCAAATTCTGTAGGCTACTCATTAGAAAACTCTGCCTACAAAGCCCTACCAAAGCTTCTTGTAGAAAGATTCGGAATCAAGATAAAGGATAGACTCATTAGACGCTATATCTCCATTAGAACCAAGGAAGTACAAGTAAACATTTATGGAGAAGCGAAAAAGAACGGCAGTGAGATCTTGATCTTAGGAGAATGTAAGGTTAGGCCATCGAAGAAGGAAATAGCGCGATTCGAGAAACATGCCAAGCAAATAGCAAGACATACGGGAAAAGAGGTATTTCTCATAATGGTGGCTCATGATTTCTCGCCTGTTATTGAAGAGCTGCTCAAAGAAAAGGGTATAGCGTATTTCTGGTCTTACGAGCTATGATATTAAGAAAGTTCCTTCATCTAACGGCAATAGCCACCATATTCACTCTTAACGCTCTCCCTTCGAATATCCATTTTCCCCTAAGCTATGGGACAAGAAGCTATGCTTGTCAAATACTCCCGTTAGCAAGCGGAGATATAAATGCTTTTATCTTAAAAGGATGGCTTTTTCCCGCAGGGGGATTATCGAAAACCCAAGGAGAGCTAACGATCAGGAAAATTGACTCGCAGGAAAGCGAAACAAGAACATTTCCTCTTATTCGAGAAAAGGCCTATTTAGAGATGAAACCAACTTTGGTTATTCTTCCCCCTGGAAACTACGAGCTAACCTTACGACTGGGAAGAGCTTTCCTGAGGTTCCACTATCCCCAAGAATAATCCCCCGCGATCAGAGACTGCCCCCGAGCATGCGGTTATCTTTGCTTTATGCACCATAAGCTCCATGAAAGTTCCTTTCAAAACCACCGGAGGAGGAACTACAATATCTCTTAGATCACGAGTTATATTTAGAGCGAGATTTTTCACCTCTGAAACTATCTCCCGCTCTCCCACAAGCGCTGGATCACATTCCAGCTTTTTTGAAAGAATCCGAGATATTAAATCCCTGGAAAAGCCAAGAATAAGCTCCTTTCCACCTTTTATACCCATACAGACCACTAAATCAGGAAGATTAAGTGCCAGCCCTTCCACGCTTGAAACGTTTTCCCATCTTACCTTTCCGAACGCTTCCTCAAGCTTAGATTTAAGCTCCTCAACCATTTTAACCTCCCTCCAAAAGCTCCCTTGCGTGCCTTAAGGCAGCATCCGATGCTCTGCCGGAGAGCATTCTCGCAAGCTCTCTTATTCTTTCCTCGCCGGTCAGCAACCTGACCCTGCTCTTAACGCTCCCTTCATCAACTACCTTATCCACAAAGTAATGATAATCTGCCTTAGAAGCTATCGAAGCAAGATGAGTAATACATATAACTTGCCTTCCCGAAGAAAGCTTCTTTATCTCCTCCGCGAGCATTTTCCCTACCTCTCCACCGATTCCTACATCTATCTCATCGAATATGAGTGTGGGAATCCCGTAGTTTCTTGATATAACACACTTTAAAGCAAAGCTTAATCGTGATATCTCCCCACCAGAGGCAATCTCACCTATGCTCTTCAACTTTTCACCCGAAGCAGGAGCCATAAGGAATCTCACCACATCAATACCGCGAGGGCCAAGTTCCCCCTGCTTAATATCTATCTTAAACAGGATTTCCCCCATGGCAAGCTTCCTTAAAACATCCTTAACCTCACTCTCGAGAAGCTTAGCAAGCTTCTTTCTCTCATACGAAATCTCACGGGCAAGCTCTCTAAGCCCTCTAAAAAGAAGATTTACCTCCTCCTCAATTTCCTGGGTCCTCTCCTCGACTTCCCTTAGCTCGCTTAGTTCCTCCTTCCATGCAGAAGCCAGCTTAAGAAGATCCGAAATGTTATCTACACCATGCTTCTTTTTTAATCTCCTTATCAGAGAAAGCCTCTCCTCAACCTCATTAAGATTCCCTTCTTCAAGCCCCAGATAATCGAGCTTTCTCGAAACAGCACTCTCAAGTTCCATCAAGAACGATAGAAAGGACTCCATTTCTTTTAAAAATGGGAGCATCTCATTCTCATAGTGGGCTATCTTCGAAAGCAACCGCTTAAGCTCGCCTATCCTCTCTATGATCCCTCCTCCCCATTCCCCCCCTTCGAGAAGAGAAAGCGCCTCTCTTAAAGAGCTTGCAAGCTCCTCAAGATTAAGAAGTCTTTCTCTCCTTGCAATAAGTTTTTCCTCCTCCCCCTCTTTAAGCGATGCCGAATCTATCTCGCTTAAGAAAAAGGATATCTCCTCTCTCTTTCGCCTAAGCTCACCTAGGTTATATAATATCTCTTCAAGCTCCCGCTTCTTTGCCAGATAAGCGGAGTAAAGCTCTTCATACCTCTTAAGCGTTTCCATAAATGCCTCTCCACCAAATTTGTCCAGAGAGCTAAGCTGATTAGATTCCTTCAGTATCCACCCATGCTCAAGCTGGCTGTGAATCTCAAACAGAGAAGAAGCCTTTTCCCTAAGGAACCCCACCGGAACCCCTCTTCCCTGATAGAACGCCCTACTTCTTCCCTCAGAATACACTTCCCGTCTTAAAATTATCTCTTCTCCGCTTTCATCCTCGAATAGTGCTTCTATCTCAGCTTTTTTAGCTCCGCTTCTAACGACCTCACCCCCCACCCTCTTTCCCAGAAGAAGAGACAAAGCCCCTACTATTATCGACTTCCCCGCACCCGTTTCACCTGTTAAAACGGTAAGATGAGGATGGAACTCTATTTCCAGCTCGTCTATTATGGCGAAATCCTTTATCCTAAGCTCTCTAATCACCCGGAACCACTCCCAGCTTGAGCTTTTTCCTTAGGAGCTTAAAAAAGCTTCTACCTTTGAATGTGATTATACACGCTGAAAATGGTGCTTTTGCTATATGTATCTCATCACCAGGGGAGAGCCTAAAACCAGCCTGCCCATCCTGAGTTAGCATTATATCCTCATGATCCGCCTCAACCTCTATTCTGACTGAGGAAGAAGAAGAAACGACTATGGGCCTGGCATAAAATGTATGCGCACATATCGGCGTTAGAACCACTGCGGGAAGACCTGGCTCAAGTATAGGACCACCCGCAGCAAGAGAGTAAGCTGTTGATCCCGTGGGAGTAGACACTATGACTCCATCAGCAGGATAAGAAGCGAGATATTCACCATTGACAAACACCTTAAGCGTTATTATCCTCGCGAATGCCCCCTTCATAACCACAAATTCATTGAGCGCATGTATTTTCTCCCCCTTGAATTGAGCTTCAAGCATCATCCTTTCCTCTATCTCATACTTTCCCTCTATAACCTTAGTAAGAGCGACCTCAAGTGTGGGAATACTCTCGGAAACAAGAAAACCAAGTCTGCCCAAGTTAATCCCCAGCATGGGAACCCCATATGGAGCCAGAAGTCTCGACGCTTTAAGAAACGTGCCATCACCACCTATAATAAGGGCAACGCTAATTGAAGAAGCAAAAGCTCTCTCTTCGAGGGAAATATCCTCCCTTTTTAAAAAAGCTCCTCCCTCTGGCAGAAGAAAGACGCTAACACCTCTTTCCTCCAGCCAAGATATTATACCGAGAGCTACCTCCCGCGCGGCTTCACCCTTCTGCGGATTTACTATTAACCCCCAAGCTGCTCGTGAGCTTCTTTTACAACCGATGTTATCATCTCCTCCTTTAAATGGGAATCTCTAAAACCTACATACAGCAGAAACTCTATATTACCCTTAGGGCCCTTTATAGGCGAGTAAGTGAGATCCAAGGGATTAAGCCTAAGCCTACATAAGACAAAACTCGCAAGATCCCTCACTACACTCTCATGAATCTCTGCACTTTTCACCACCCCACCCTTTGCCCACCTTCTCCCTGCCTCAAACTGGGGTTTAACGAGAATTACGCCTTCAGCATCCTCAGTAAGAAGCCCCTCAACTGCAGGAAGAATTTTCTTAACCGATATAAAAGATACATCTATGGCAAAAAAATCTATCTCATCGGGAACGAGATCGCGGGAAAGGTACCTTGCGTTGGTCCTCTCCATGAGTATCACTCGAGGATCGTTTCTTAATTTCCAGTGAAGCTGACCATACCCCACATCTACAGCGTAAACTTTGCGAGCTCCCTCCTTGAGCATGCAATCGGTAAAGCCACCAGTTGAAGCTCCGACATCAAGGCAGATCTTTCCCTCAAGCGATATTTCGAAGTGATCCAAAGCCCTCTTGAGCTTCAATCCTCCTCTGCTCACATAAGGGCACTCACTACCTTTAACCTTTATCTCAGCGTCAGGAGGTACCTTATCCCCTGCTTTCTCTATCCTTCTCCCATTCACAAAAACTAACCCCGCCATAAGCGCCCTTTGAGCCTTCTCCCTGCTCTCGAAAAACCCTTTTAAAACGAGGAGCTTATCTATTCTTTCCTTTTTCAGAGACGAGATACTCCTCAAGAAGCTCACTCCTCTCCCCATGCTCAATAAATTTATCAGGCAGTGCAAAGATCTCAAACTCCTTAAGCTTTATTCCCTTAGAGAGAATAATCGTCGCAATCTCTTCACCTATGCCCCCCATCCTCGCCCCCTCTTCAAAGACATAAACTCTCTTAAATCTCTCAGCCTCACTGATGATTAACTCCACGTCAAGAGGCTTCGCAAACCTAAGATCAACAACCTCAAAGCCTTCAAGACTCATGGCAAACTTATAGGTAGGCCCCAGGCAAAAGGCAACGCCTCGCGCTCCCTCCCTTAGAATTTCCCCCTTGCCAATTTCTACCTTCTCCGGAGCTTTCGTCCAATCAGGCGTTTCATCCGTTTTCCCGCGCGGATACCTTACCACAAAAGGAAGTGAGGAATCTAATGCCGTATGAAGCATATTCCTCAAAAGAACGCCATTTCTGGGACACGCTATAATAATATTTGGAACACATCTTAGGAAGACGATATCGAAAACCCCATGATGAGTAGGACCATCATCTCCCACCAAGCCCCCTCTGTCCACAGCGATAATTACAGGAAGCTTCTGAAGAGCTATGTCGTGTATAACCTGATCATAGGCTCTCTGAAGAAAAGTCGAATATATGGCAACCACAGGTCTTAATCCTCCTCTCGCGAGACCCGCTGATAGCCCGAGCATATGCTGCTCCGCTATGCCAACGTCAAAGAATCTTGAAGGAAAAGTACGAGCAAACTCCTCAAGCCCTGTGCCCTTCTTCATAGCAGCGGTCAGGCAAACTACTCTGCCATCACGAGAAGCTAGCTCCGTAGCAGTCTTTCCAAACACATGACTAAAGCTCTCCCCTTTCCCTCTTTCTATCTCTATCAGAAATGGAGGGGTACCGTGAAACCTCTCAGGATCACGTTCGGCAGGTTCATACCCCATACCCTTTTTGGTGAGAACGTGAACAACAACAGGCTTGTCAACTTGTTTGGTGCTTCTAAAAACCTCCTCAAGAAGTCCAATATCATGACCATCTATGGGACCCCAATGAATCAAGCCAAGTTCCTCAAATATAGAGCCCTTAAGAAGGAGTTTTCTCACTCTTTCTTTAATCTCCTCAAGCGCGCTTTCCGCCGCTTTTCCAAACGGAAGCCCCTCAAGAAGGGAGCGTATCTCCCCCTTTAGCTCAAGCCAGCGAGAGGCAGTCCGCAAGCGGGTCAAATGAGATGCTATAGCACCTACCCTGGGCCCTATAGCCATCTCATTATCGTTAAGTATTATTACCAGCTTCCTTTTTAAGCTTCCTATATGGTTCAACGCCTCAAGTGCCATGCCAGACATTAAAGAGGCATCTCCTATGATGGAAACTACTTCACGCTTCCCAGAAATGGCAAGCCCCAGTGCCCAAGAGAGAGAAGTTCCACTATGCCCTACGATAAATCTATCTGCTGAGCTCTCAGCCGGATTAGGAAAGCCGCTAAGCCCTCCTTTTTTTCTCAAGGTGTGGAAGGCTTCCTTCCTACCCGTTAATATCTTAAACGGATAGCACTGATGACCAACATCCCATAGAATATAGTCTTTAAATGGATCCCACACCCTCAAAAGAGCTATAGTGAGCTCCACCACTCCAAGATTCGGAGCGAGATGCCCACCATTCCTTCCCACAACTTCAACTATTAGCCTTCTTATCTCAAAGGCGAGAAGCTCAAGCTCTCCCCTGCTAAGTCTTCGTAGATCTTCGATCGTTCTCACGCTCTCCAATATCAACTTTCTCCATCCTCCTTTTTACCATAAGAGCGAGCTCAACGAGATCCTTACCCCCCTCTCCAAAGAGTTCCACCAGTGAAAGAGCTTCCTCAATAAGTCTTTCGGCTTCCGCCACTGAGTCAGAAATCCCATAAACCGCTGGATAAGTGAGCCTCTCCTCCTTACCGAAGTCCAATATATCATCCACTATTTGAAAGGCAATTCCAAGTCTTTCAGCATACTCCGTAAGAAGATGAAGTTCATTTCCGGAAGCCTCTCCCACTATTGCACCACATCGCACAGAAGCCCTTATTAAAGCCATCGTTTTCTTAGCGTGAATATCTTCTATCTTCCCTTCTGTGATGTCGAGAAGCTGACCCCCAACCATACCAGCAGGTCCCGAAGAGCTCGCAATTTCAATCAAAACTCGCTTAAGTGTACTTCCGGAAAGCCACTTCCCCAATACTTCGAAAGCATATGTTAAAAGAGCATCTCCCGCAAGAAGAGCAATTCCACATCCAAACCTTTTATGCGCCGATGGTTTACCCCGCCTAAAATCATCGTTATCCATACAAGGCAAATCATCATGAATGAGAGAGTAATTGTGAATAAGCTCTATCGCACATCCAACCGGAAGAGCCTTCGATATATCTCCCCCCACAGCTTCACATGCAGAAAGGGTTAGAAGGGGTCTGAATCTCTTACCCCCCGGGAAAACCGAATATCTCATAGCCTCAAGGAGAAGCGATGGAACAGCACTATCGCTTAACAGTTTCTCAAGAAAACCATTTATCATGGAGAGCTTTCTATCGATAGACAATCGGGCTCACTCCTCCTTTCAATAGCAATAAGGGCAATATGATTATAACAGTTTATGGTATACTTCTTAAAGAGACAAGAATAAAGGAGGGGCATTCCAATGGTAAGAATAAAGACAGCAATCTTAATCATGCTTATGCTGTCTTTAAGCATCGGTTTAGCTCATGCGATCGAAAATCCATTCCTCAAAGACGCAAAGATAAAGCTCGCTAATGCTGAGAGAATAGCGATTATTCCATTTGCAGACTATTCGCGAAATCCATTTGGAATCGGAAATAGAAGACTTCTATTCGCAATCAGGCAGAGATTCGAATCGCTCGGAAAGCTCGTGATACCAGATGAAGATGTATGGATGATCCTAAAAAAGATGGGAGTTATTCCGAAGGAAAATGAGCGCAAACTAATCCTGGAAGAACAGCTTAGGAGCTATGGCTTTAGCAGAGAGCTTGCAGAATTCATCGAGTCTCAGGACCTAAGGTACTGGAGCAAGCCATATATCCCATCTCTAACGGAGAAGCAGATTAGAGAAATAGGAAAAGCACTTAAAGCTGATATAATAGTAAGGGGCTGTATAGTAGATTATGGTGTAATAGATGTATCGAGTGGAAGCCCCATAAGCAACGTAATAGGGGGAATTGCTCCTCTTATGACAGCCCGCAGAATAGGAATTGCCCTCGCTGCCGGAAGCTACATACCATCTTCCGACAAGGAGGGCGTTGTTCAAATGACCATATATCTACAGGATGGAAGAACGGGAAGGCTTATATATGGCAAGTCTGTATTTGCCACCTATAAGCCTACCTTCTCGACTCTTAAAAGCAAGTTTGTGCTCCTAAGAGGAGCATTAAAGAGAGCGCTTGATGCCTTTTTTAACGACTTCTCAATGAATTAACGACTTTATACCGTTAAGATTGAAGTTATTGAGAAAAGACTCAGCCTCACTTAAAGACATGTTCTCAAAATTAAGAGCTACATAGGCTATCTGAGAGGGAACGGAAGCGGAGGATAAAACTACCCCTATAAAGCCTTTTTTCTCCTTCTTATAAATTTGAACAAATGCTTTAAATCCACGATACGTTGTTGTTTTAACTATAACCTCATCCGTCTCTTGATAAAACTGGGTAGGCAATCCTCCAAGCTGCGAAATATACCCTGCAACCGGTCCAAAAAGGCCAAATCCCACTATCAAGGTCGCCTTTTTACTTCCCTTTGTATATTCCCTCATGGCCATTGAAAAGGTGCTTCCGTTAAGGCTCATTGTCTGCCCCACAGGTTTCTCCGCCTTCCATCCAGCTACATCCTTAAGATATGGATAAATCTTGTCATATTTGGGAACCTTCCAAGCAAGCGCATTTCCACAAACGACTAATGAGAGAATCAAGGCAAATAAAAACGCCTTTCTCAAGTTCCATCTCACCTCCTTTCGTTAAACTCCTTCCACCGCTTATAAAGCTTGCGGTCATAAAGAGATGGGAAAAGCTTTCTTAAGAGGATATAAAACCTATATCGCGGAGGCCAGATAAGCTTTCTTTTCCCCCCAAGGTAAGCACGATAAACCGCATTTACAAACTTCACCGGGTCTTCTCTCTCTCCAAGGGGTGGATGCTTCATGGTTCCTAAAGTGTTTTCAGGAAAATCAGTCTTAATCCTACCGGCTTCTACGTTTAGAACGCTTATTCCTCTTTCTATAAGCTCTCCCCTTAAGCTTTCCATCATGGAGCTTAAAGCAGACTTGCTCGCACCATATCCTCCCATAAAGGGAACCGGAAGATAGGCGGTTATCGACGAAATGTTGATTATCCAGCTTCCTTCCCCCATATACTTTAAAGCCTCACGCGTCATTCTCCACGGGGAAAAGAAGTTTACCTCAAAGACCTTTCTCAGATCCTCCTCTCTCATTCTCTCAAAGCTCTCATATATGCCTATACCAGCGTTGTTTATAAGAACATCAATCTGTCCAAAGGCATCAAGTGCCCTCTCTACAACAATTCTTTCGTTACCCTGAAGAGCATCATAAACGCAAGTCTCAACCTCCGCTGAGGAGAGCTTCTCTTTAAGAAGAGCAAGCTTCCTCTCAGAACGTCCAGCGATAAGGAGAGAAAAACCCTCATCCTTAAACTTCTTGCTTAGAGCTCTTCCTATGCCTCCCGTTGCTCCAGTTACGATGCAAACCCTTGGTTTCATAGCATCTCATTCAAAAGGTCAAGGTAATCGACGATAAGGCGAGTTATAAGGAACCTCTTGCGAACGTACTCCTTAGCATTCCTTCCTACCTCTCTTGCCATTTCAGGATCCTTTATTATCTCCACTATCTTCCTCGCAAAGCCATCATAATCGTAAGGATCGAGAAGAAAGCCAGTTTCTCCATCCACTATTTGAATGGGAATTCCCCCAACCTTTGAAGCAACTACTGGTTTCCCCTTCCAGAGCGCCTCTGTAACGCTCAAACCAAAACCTTCCCTAAGCGACTTTTGAACGACCACTGCAGAAATTCTCTGAAGAATGTTAACGAGAATATTGTTTTCACTCGTGATAAGAATTACATCGCGCTTGCAATCGAGATTATTCCTGCAAATCTCATCTACCTTTCTCCTAACCCTGTTATATATCTCTACCCCTTCCGGATCATCGAGAGCCATGCTTCCACAAAGGATAAGCCTGCAATCCACCTCTTCCTTAACCTTACTGAAAATCTCAAGAACCCCTTCAGGATCCTTCCACTTATCGAAACGTGAAACCTGAAGAATTATGGGTTTATCCATTGGAATCCTGAATTTGTTAAGATACTTAGCCATGGTTTCCTCATTGAGATCCATATTCTTGGGAGAAAGCGGATCTATCGCTGGATGAATTATTTTTTGCTCGACGGGAAGGTCTGGGCTCTTATAATCCTCGCTCGAGACTATAACAACGTCATATCTAAGGATAAAACCCTTTAGAAAGTCCCACAGCTCCTTGTTAGGAGCTGAGAGATCCACATGGCATCTCCAGAACCATGGTTGTTTCTTCCTATAAAATGAGATCAGAGGTAGAGGTTGTGGATCATGTATCATAACAAAATCGTGTTCGATGGTGCAATAGCTCGCAAAGTCTTGATTAGTTCTAACATAAAGTTCCTTCTTTATTTCGGTCATGTTGATATCGTCCCCTTGAAGTGCGTTATGAAACTTCTTGGTGGTATCGAAAAAGTCAGGAGATCCGGGGATTATGCGCCAATCCGCCCTTATCCCAGCATCGTTTAAGAGAGGAACGAAAGATCGTAAGATTTCAGCAACCCCGCCCCCATAGTAGGTGGAGTTTATATGAAGAAATCTCGTACCGTAAAGCTTCCTCGCCTTTCTATAGATCTCAGCTATGGCTCGATCACCAACGACTCTCCTGTAATCAGAAAGCCTTCTATCCATCGAATATCACCTTCCCGATATCAGTTTTCTCAATATTCTTCTAACTTCTGTATAAGAATCAACGTAGTACTTAGCATTCGAAGCTCCAAAACCTACCTTTATGGTATAAGCCCTCTCGGGCATCGAAAAGAACATGTCCTCATCGGTCCAGTCATCTCCCATCGCAAGGATGAAATCCCAATCGGCATTAACAAGCCACTCATTAGCAGCCCTACCCTTATTCACTCCAAGATTTCTCACCTCTATTACCCTACTGCCTTCCAAAACCACAAGGTTAAAGTTTTCGGTGAGCTGAAGAAGAGCGCTTTTAAGCTCCCTCGCTCTAAATGAAGCGAGCCTTATGTCCGCTTTTCTGTAATGCCATGCGAGGGAAAATTCCTTCTCTTCGATGAAAGTACCGGGAGTTCTATCCACGTAAAACTCCAGTATGGGTTTTATCTCGGTCTTCCAGTCGTTTCTCAAAGCCTCTATCATACGCCAGCTTCCGCCTTTTTCCTTGATCCAAGCTCCATGCTCTGCAACGAGTGAGACACCAAGCTTCCCAAACCACTTCTCGAGGGTACCCCTATCTCTTCCACTTATTATAACCACCTCGTTTTTCCGCTCCGCTGAGAGTTTCCTTAATATATCTTTAAGTCTGGAATCCGGTTTCGCCTTCTCAGGTCTATCAGCAAATGGGACAAGGGTTCCATCATAATCGAGGAATAGAAGACGAGCTTCACCCGAGAGATAATCTTCAACCATCTTTTCGAGCACCTCATCTGAGAGCTTCCAAGACTGGTGTCTCTTTTGGAGATTTTTAGCATGAAAGAGTCTCTCCATAAAATCGTTAGCCCATCTTATAACCGTATATCTTCTTAATCTGTCCTGCATAGCACGGTTCCTTTCCCTCTGTTCGTCTTCTCCCATTTCAAGAGCGGTTTTTATCGCACTGATCACACACTCCTTATCCTCAGGGTTAACGATTATAGCCTCTCCTAACTCCTTAGAAGCCCCCGCCATTTCACTCAAGATAAGCACCCCGTGCCCATCAATCTTAGTGGCAAGATACTCCTTTGCAACCAGATTCATACCATCCCTTAAGGGAGTGATAAGCGCAATATCAGCTATGCTATAAAGGGCAACGAGACTATGAAACGGCAGAGACCTATAAAGATACCAAATTGGGACCCAGCCAATCGTTCCAAATCTACCGTTTATCCTTCCCACAACCTCGTCAACCTGTCTTTTAAGCTCCATATAGCGTTCTACCTTAGTTCTCGAGGGCACAGCTACCAGAAGAAAGGTAACCTTTTCCCTATAAGCGGGATATCTCTCAAGGAAAGCTTCAAAGGCAGAAAGTCTCTCCAAAATCCCCTTGGTATAGTCCAAGCGATCCATCGAGAGGACTATTATCCTATCCCCTATCTTATTCCTGAACTTTCTTATCTCTCTTTGAACCTCCCTTGTCTGAACCGCACTCGAAAATCTATGATAATCTATTCCCATAGGAAACGCATCAACCTTAACCGATCTATCCCCCGTCCATATCTGACCGAGAGTATGTTCGAGACCTAAGATTCTATGAACGCTATCTAAGAAATAAAGCGCATAATCATAGGTATGAAAGCCTACAAGATCAGACCCCAGCATTCCGCTTAAGATATCGCTTCTCCAAGGAAGAAGTCGAAAGACCTCATAAGATGGAAAGGGTATATGGAGAAAGAAGCCTATCGTTAAATCCGGCTTCCTCTTCCTGAGCATCTTTGGAAGAAGCATGAGATGATAATCGTGAATCCAGACTATATCATTATCTTTAAGTATCTTAAGAAGCTCCTTACAAAACTCCGAGTTAACCCTCTCATAATCCCGCCACATGGAAACATCGTAAATCGCATACTCAGGAAAATAATGAAAGAGGGGCCATATCGCCTTGTTTGAGAAGCCATAATAATATCCCTCTATATCTGCCTGAGAGAGAAAAACGGGATAACAGCCCTCCCTAAGAAGAAGCTCTCTAAGTTCCTCTCTCTTTCCTCTCTTCAGCCTATCAGAAGACACGCCAGGCCATCCCACCCAGAGACTATCACCAAAAGATTTATAAAATGAGGATAAACCGGTGGCAAGGCCTCCTACGCTCCTTTGAAGTTGAAACTCCCCCTTCCTAATCGACACGGTATAAGGCAATCTGTTTGAAACGATAACAAGCCTTTTCATCTAATTCCCCACCTTTCTCTAAAAGGCTATAACAATTTATAAATACAGTCAAGAGGAAATGAACTCGCTATGCTATAATAGGCATATGAAGATCGCGATCGAAAAATTAAAGGAGATTAACGCTCAGGAGATTAAGCGCGCTCTTAAGAGCATAATAGACGCGCTTGGAGGAGTTGAGAGGTTCGTCTCGCCTGGGGATAAGGTGCTTATAAAGCCTAATCTTCTTTCTCCCTCAAAGATAGAGGAGGCAAGAATAACAGATCCCCGACTTATAGAAGCAATGGTTCAGCTCATACACCCGATAGCCTCCGAGATTTGGATAGGGGATAGCTCTGGTGTTTCAACGAGGAGTGCCACACGCGAAACGATGAAAAGCGCTAAACTGGATGAACTTCCCAATCTATACCCCAAGGTAAAGCTAAGAAACTTCGATGAGGAGGAAAAAAGAATCACTAAGATAAGCCTCGGAAAAAGAGGAGAGACCCAAGTCGCTCTAGCAGAAGCGGTATTCCAAGCCGATAAGGTCATAAATCTGCCGAAGCTTAAAACGCATAACTTTACGATTATGACGTGCGCAGTAAAAAATACATTTGGGTGTCTTCCCGGGAGCCAAAAAGCGAGAATACACGCGGAAGCCAAGGATCCAATAAGCTTCTCACATGCTCTTATAGATATTCACTTAGAGGTTAAGCCTACTCTATCCATAGTTGATGCCACCCTTTCGATGGAAGGAGAGGGACCCGCTTGGGGAAAGCCCATTGAAACCGGGCTTATCTTCGGGGGAGAGAGCGCCTTCGCGGTTGACATGGTGGCTGCTAAAATCATGGGATTAAGACCGGAAAAGGTGCCAACCATAAAGGTCGCCCAGGAAAGAGGATTGAACCCCAGCGAGATAGAAATTGAGGGAGAGAGCTTAAGCAACATTAGCTTTAACTTTAAGACACCGAGAAGCGTCCTGTTTATAAGAACCCTACCTTCATTCATATGGAGAAGCTTTACTCCGAGGGTCAGAATGAATCAAGAAAAGTGTATCAAATGTGGAATATGTGCCAGTAATTGTCCTGCTAAGGCTATAGCGCTTGATCCCTTTCCCCAGGTCGATGACTCAAGATGCATTCTGTGCTTTTGCTGTCATGAGCTCTGTCCCGTTGGAGCGGTGTATATTCAGGAAAGACTATTATCCAAAATTTTACTGCGTGGGGTGATCTAAGCTGAACTTAGCTCTTAAGTTAACCTTTCTGAGAATGCTTCTCGCCATTCCGTTTATGGCATCCTGCTTATTGGAAAAGAGCGAGCTAAAGGTCATCTCTATCCTGATATTTGCGATAGCTTCCTTGACCGACTATTTAGATGGTAGGATAGCACGGGCTTATGGAATAGTCACGGATGCGGGAAAGATACTCGACCCCATAGCGGACAAAATTCTTATTACCTCCGCCTTTGTTAGTTTCGTACAAATAGACAAGATACCCGCATGGATAGCCGTAGTCATTATAGCCCGAGAGTTTCTGGTAACAGGCTTAAGAATAATAGCTGCGAAGCGAAGCTTGGTTATAGCGGCAAGCCCATTCGGCAAGGCAAAGATGGTTCTCCAAACCATTACGGTTTTCATAATACTCGGAGGATTAGGAGAAGCTATAGACCTTCTCTTTATATGGGCAACCGCCATAATTACCATACTCTCTGGAGCTGATTATTTCATAAAGAATAGAGCCATTTTGAAGGAAGCCCTCAAGGAGGGAGGATAAGCATTATGAGCGCGCTCCTTCTGGTAGTAATAGGTTTCCTTTGCGGTTCCTTTCCAACGGGGTATGTATATGCAAAGCTCACCGCAGGTATAGACATAAGAAAGTATGGAAGCGGAAATATAGGCATGGCAAACTTAAGGAGAACCTTAGGAAGAAAAGCCGGGTTGATAACGCTTGCTGGAGATCTGGCTAAGGGAGCAATACCCTATTTAATAGCATTGAAGTTAACCAGTTCATACTCTATAGCCTTATCCTCCGGCTTTGCAGCGATATGTGGACATATATGGACACCCTTTTTAGGGTTTAAGGGAGGAAAGGGAATAGCAACAACCTTTGGCGTTCTCGCAGCGGCGTGTTTACCCGTGGCTTTACTTTCGGCATTCGTTTGGTATCTCATAGTTAAGATAACGAGGTATTCCTCATTAGGATCCCTATGTGGCGTGGGCTCAAGTATAGCTTGGGCTTACGCAGTGCCTTTCTCTCCGAAGCTCCTTCCTTACTTTTCCATGATAGCTTTTTTGCTCTCTATTTATACACACAGAGCAAACATAAAAAGGCTTCTTAGGGGGGAGGAGCTAACTATAGATGGCAAACCAAAGGTTAGAAAAGCTTAAATCGCTTATCTCTCCCTGCAAGATCTGCCCTCTTAAATGCGGAGTGAACAGAAGCAAGGGAGAGGCGGGGTTTTGCAAGGTAGCAACGCTCAAACCGATGATAAGCAGTTACGGTCCCCACTTCGGTGAGGAAAGCTTCTTGGTAGGTAGGGGTGGCTCCGGAACGATATTCTTCACATACTGCAACTTAAGATGTGTCTTCTGCCAAAATTATGATATAAGCCAGCTTGGATCAGGTAGGGAAATAGAAGTAGAAGATCTCGTTAAGATAATGCTTATACTTCAAAAAGCCGGTTGTCATAACATAAATCTTGTGACCCCAACCCCACATGTCTATTCCATAGCACAAGCTATAGAAATCGCCCGAGAAAAAGGGCTTGAGATTCCCATAGTCTATAACACGGGGGGATACGACTCCGTTGAAACGCTTAGGGCTCTAAAAGGCCTTATAGATATATACATGCCCGATTTCAAGTATGGTAGATCAGATCTTGGTGAGATGTACTCCAAGGTGAAAAACTATACAGAAATCGCTCTGGGGGCTATTGATGAGATGCTATCTCAAGTAGGGCATCTGGAAATGGACCCCCGTGGGGTAGCCATCAAGGGCGTCTTTATAAGACATCTCATTCTACCCAACGATAGTGCCGCATCGTTCGAAGCTCTTAAAATCCTTGCAGAAAACTTTCCCAGAATAGCGGTAAACATAATGGATCAGTATTACCCAACTTATCTCGCAAGAAGCTACCCCTACATATCAAGAAGAATAAACGGAAGAGAATGGAGAGAGGTTTATAACTTCGCTAAGAGCCTTAATATAAGAATAGTAAGCTAACGCCTCTCACGATCATGGCTAAGATATAAGCCAAGACAGTAGTAAGCAAAACCACAAAGAGGGCTTTTCGCGTACCTATTTCCTTGAGAAGAGCTCCGAGCGTGGAGACGCACGGAAAGTAAAATACCACAAACACGGTAAATACAAGCATTTGAACCGCGCTTAGAATAGCGAGATTTCCACCGAGAGCCTGCTTTAGCATGAGCAGAGAGAGCTCCTTGCGCATTATACCGAAGATGAGGGTAACGCCCACCTGAGACGGAAGCCCCAAAGTTCCCGTTATAAACGAGAGAAAAGAGTTAAGCTTAGACTCAAGCCCATAGTATGTTAGAAGCGACAGGGCTATGCTTCCTCCTATAAGAAGAGGCCAAGCTATGACTATGAATTCTCGTAAGCGAAGCCAAGTTTTAGCCAAGACCGTCCTCAAGGTAGGAAGACGATATGGCGGGACTTCCATTATAAGCCCCTCACAGTATCCCGGCAAAAGCCTTGAAAAGATCCATCCTACAAGACCGATCATAAATAAGTTTAAAGCGTATATAAAGAAAGCCCAACCTCCACCGAGATAAAAACCAACGAGCCCCATTATTATGGTCATTCGAGCAGCACACGGAACCATAACCGCCAGAATGGATGCCACAAACCTATCTCGTGGGCTATCGAGAATCCTCACTGCCATTACCGCGGGAACATTGCAACCGTAGCCGAGAACCAGCGGTAAAACCGCCTTACCGTGGAGACCTATTCTGTGCATAAGCGCATCCATTAAAAAAGCGATTCTCGGAAGATAGCCAAGGTCCTCAAGGAAAGATAATCCCAGAAGAAAAGGTAAAAGATAGGGAAGAACTATTGCAAGACCGCCGGTGAATCCATCATACACGCCCTTAAAAATGAAAAAGGAAAGCCCCTTGGCACGGAACGTCGTTGAAATCCCGTTAAAAATAGATTCGAAAAGGCTTAACAGGGGTTCCTCAAGAAGCGCTCCGAACCTAAATACCAAGGAAAAGAACGCATAAAGGGTTAGAAAAAGAAAGGGATAGCCTATATACGGATTAAGGAGTATCGCATCTATTCTATCCCTGAAGGAGGGCTTCACTCTACGAACACGCGATACCTCCTCAAAAATAGAAAAGGCAAGCGAGTGCCTTTGTGAGGCTATTATCTCCTCAGGCGTTCTCTCATGCCCCTCGAAGAGCTTTTTTCTTACATCCTCCACAAAACCCTTAAGATCTGGAGAATATCTATAAACCATGGATGATATCTCCTCATCCTGCTCTATAAGCTTGAGAGCTATAAATCTCGAGGGAAACTTCCCAACGATCTCTATTTTCTTTAGCCTATCCTCAAGGCTGATAATATACCTTTCCACGCCCCTACAGAACTTTGGGGGAGATGTCTTAACGCCCTCCTCCACCGCCTTTAAGGCCGTCTCAAAGAGCTCCTTCACACCCTTACCTCTCTTGGCAATTGCCGGAACCACCGGAACACCAAGTATCTCAGAGAGCTTATCCACATCTATAACTATTCCCTTTTCAAGCGCTTCATCCATCATGTTTAAGCAAACTATCATAGGTAGCTCAAGTTCCATAAGCTCTATCGTAAATTCTAAGCTCCTTGAAAGAAGAGAGGCATCTATTACGTTAATATAAAGGTCTGCACCGGTTCGCAGTATAAACCTGCGTGATTCCCTTTCCGCCTCATCCGTGGGAGAAAGCGAATAGATCCCAGGCAAATCTATAAGCTCAAAGACTCTGTTGCCAAATCGAACATCGCTTATAGTATAAGAAACCGTTGTACCGGGAAAGTTAGATGTCACAGACCTGTACCCCGCTACCTGATTAAATATCGTGCTCTTCCCACAATTAGGTTGACCTACAAGAGCTATCCTCAGCTTATCCTTTCCACCCAAATTCTTGAAGCAACTCCTTTCCCAAGGGCAACTCTCGTGTTGTTAACCTCTATCATTATGGGCCCGCCAAAGAAAGCGCTTTTAGAAACGCGAACCTCTATGCCCGGCATAACGCCGAGCTGAATCAATCTCATCCTAAACCCTCTTCCTCCCATTATGCTAACTACCCTGCCTCTTTCCCCTTCACGAAGTCTATCGAGAGAAATGACGTCTTTCATCTTATCCTCACCCTCGCTCATAAACAAAGAGCGCAAAATGCTTTCCAAAAATCTTAGCTTCGTTTATTATAGCACAGAAGGTGATATAATAAGATGCATGAGCTTTGATATATTCCTGAGAAATATCCCCATTAGGATTAAAACTGACGAAGTAAGGAGGTATCTCGGAGAATACAGGGGAATAACGGTTGTCCCAGAGAGAATCAACGCGATAATAAAGAAGCTATCAGCCATAAGCAGAGCGTTCATTAATGCGTCAGCATCATCGAGAGCATTTAAGATAGCACTTTGGAGTGAAGACGGAGTTGAAACCGAAGCGATGTCTCTCCCAGGTAGGGATATATCCAAGCTTCTTAAGGAAGCAAGCGAGGTGATATTCTGCGCAACGACCATCGGAAGCAGATTAGAAAAGAAAATAAACGAGCTCCTTGAAGAGAAAAGAACGCTCGAAGCCATGATCTTAGATGCTATAGGTTCAACCGCTGCAGATACCGCCATGGACTACCTCAACAATCTACTTAAGGCCGAAGCCACAAGAAGGAGGCTAACGTTAACCAGAAGATACAGCCCGGGATACGGAGATCTTCCCTTAAGCATTCAAGGAAATCTTCTCCGAGCTTCTGGTGGAGATAAGCTGGGGATAAAAGTTTCTCCCTCCTATACGTTGATACCGAAAAAATCCGTTACTGCCGTTATAGGAGTGATGAAGATATGAAACTGAATCTTGACAGGATAATGATACTTGACGGAGCTATAGGAACGGAAATCTACAAAAGGGGACTTGATCCAACTGCCATACCCGAGGAGCTTAATTTGACGAACCCTGAAATAGTTAAAGATGTCCATGCCTCTTATGTAGACGCAGGCGCCGATATAATAACCACAAATACATTTGGAGGCAACAGAATAAAGCTACAGAGCAAGGGCTTAGAGAAAAAGCTATACGAGATAAACAAGAAAGGAGCGGAAATAGCCAAGGAAGCATCTCAGGGAAAGGCTTTAGTTGCAGGCTCAATAGGCCCCTTAGGCAGGATGATAGAACCTCTTGGGGAACTATCGTTCGAGGAAGCGGTGGAAATCTTTAAGGAGCAGGGCAGGGCTCTCTTAGATGGAGGCGCCGATCTCTTTCTTGTCGAGACGGCCATAGACATAATGGAGGTCAAAGCAGCGATATTGGGATTAAGAGAGATAAGCGAAAAAACACCTATAATATGCTCCTTAACCTTTACTGAAGGTAGTTCAACGGTAACTGGAACATCCCCATCTACGGGAGCGGTCACACTAAACTCCTGGAAGGTAGACATTCTCGGTGCCAACTGCGGTAATGATCCCTTCGTCTTTCCCGAGATAATAGGGGAAATGGCAGAATACACGGAGACCCCTATAATAGCTTATCCAAACGCGGGTCCCCCAGATAGATGGGATGAGGTCCCTCCAGAGAGATTCCTCGAGCTCGCCATTGATATATATAAAAGAGGAGCAAATATCCTTGGAGGATGCTGTGGCACGACTCCACTCCATATAAGGTTTCTATCGAGAGAGCTAAAGGGAAGAAAACCTGCTAAAAGACAGAAAAGGATAGGGATATTTTTCACAAGCAGATCCAAGCTTCTTACCTGCGATGGAAGCAGAACCATAATCATCGGAGAGAGAATCAATCCTACCAGTAGAAAAAAGCTCGCCAACGAACTTAAGGAAGGCAAACTCGAAACCCTGAAGAAAGATGCGATAGAGCAGGAGATAGCGGGAGCAGATCTCATTGACCTCAATGTAGGAGTAGCGGATGTAAATAGAAGAGAGCTTATGAAAAAAGCTACCATAGAGCTTCTAAAGATATTAAACGCCCCTATATCTTTTGATAGCGATGATCCTGAGGTAATAGAAGCCGGCTTAAGATTCTATCCCGGTAAGGCTCTTCTTAACTCAACGACTGCCAAGAAAGAATCCCTCAGAAGAACACTGCCAATTGCTAGAAAATATGGAGCTTCAATCATAGGACTTACGATAACGGAAGAAGGAATTCCAGAAACGATTACCGAAAGGCTTAAAGCGGCATACAGAATAATAGAGGAAGCTTCAAGCTATGGAATTCCCAAGGAAGAGGTAATAATAGACCCACTCACGCTTCCCGCAGGAAGTGCCAATCCGTCTATTACCTTAGAGGTCATAAGAAGACTATCGCAAGATGGAATAAGAACGGTTCTTGGCATATCTAACATATCTCACGGACTACCCTCAAGAGCGATCATAAATGCTTCCTTTCTCTCCATGGCCATAAATGCGGGACTCTCCTTCGCTATAATAAACCCCCTAAGAAATGAACTTATGGGAGCCATACTTGCATCCGATTTCCTCATCGGGAGAGATAAAAGGGGAGAAAGATTTATAAGCTTCTTTTCGCTGACAAAAGAAGAACCGAAGACGAAAGAGCAGGAGCTCACCCTAAAAGATCTCGTGATTAGAGGAGAAGCGGAAAGGGCTTCAAGAGAAGCAGAAAGGCTAATAAGAGAAAGAATCCAACCGTTTTCCCTAATAGAGGATCATGTAATACCTGCTTTGGAAGAGGTAGGAGATAGATACGAAAAGAAGATATTTTTCCTCCCACAGCTTATCGCATCTGCAGAGGCTGCGCAAGCAGTATTCGAGGTAGTCAGAAAAAACTCACCAAAGGCTGAGAAGAAAAAAGGCAGAATTTTAATGGCAACGGTAGAAGGAGATCTACATGACCTTGGAAAAAAGATAGTTGGACTCGTCCTTGAAAGCTTCGGTTATGAGATAATAGATTTGGGAAAGGATGTTCCGGCAGATAGGGTTCTAAAAGAAACCATCAGATTCAAGCCAGACATCGTTGGTTTGAGCTGTCTTATGACTACCATGCTTGAAAATATGAAGAAAACAGTAAGGCTCCTTAAGGAAAATCTTCCCGAAGTGAGAGTAATGCTTGGTGGAGCGGCAGTTAACGCGAACTTCGCGAGAAGATGTGGAGCTGATGCCTTCTCCCGTGACCCATTTCAGGCAGTTGAACTCGCAAAGAGGTGGATAGATAATGAAAAAGGAAAGAGAATTCACGATTTACAGGGGAACGCCCATGCACGCGGCATTCCCAGACGTGGAAACGGCGCCTAATGGAGATATTCTCGTCGTTTTCAGGCTTGGGAGATCCCATGTGTATGGTAGAGATGGAAGAATACTTCTATCACGAAGCCGAGATAAGGGAAAAAGCTGGCAAACTAAGGAAATCATCCACACTCCAGAAAGATTCGTGCGATACGAGGGAAGCTATGAGCTAGTCTCAGATGACAGAGACCCCTCCTTAGCAACGCTTTCAAATGGAGAAATTCTTCTCAACTGGTTTCACTGGGGAGATGGGGACAGAGACTCCCCAACAAGCTCAATATATATATCAAAAAGCAGAGATAGCGGAGAAAGCTGGAGCAAGCCCAAAATGATTTTCTTCAACGCTGCCACATCAGATGCGGTGCTTGAAATTGAGAGAGGCGTTCTGCTTCTCCCTGCTTACGGATCCTTAGGAGATGAATTCTCATCGAGCTTTCTTCTTAGAAGCGAGGATTATGGTGAAACCTGGCACGAAAAAGTTATAATAATAGCAAGAGGGAGGGATTTCGGTTTTGACTTCTACGAGCCCGCGATAACGAAGCTCAGAGAAGGAGAGCTTCTCTGCGTTTTAAGAACGAGTGTGGGATTTTTATACGAGAGTCGCTCCAGAGACGGTGGAAAAACATGGGAAAAACCAAATCCCCTTCCCTTTTATGGACACTGTCCCGATCTCCTAACGCTAAAGGATGGTAGAGTAATTCTAACTTTCAGGGATATAGAGCTATATGAGAAAGAAAAATGGTTTTGGGAAAAGCTTCTTTACAATCTTGGCTTAAGGGACATTGCACCGATATCACCGCTTCCGTATACGAGAACCCTCCCGGAAGCGGTAGCCATGGTAGAAGCCCTCCCTCCAGAATATTCTTTCACTAAGGAAGGCAAAATAATCGTATATGAACCACGGGGTTATAAAACTGAAAGTGGAGATTTATTACTTGGGGATGCTGGATATCCAAGTGCGATTGAGATTGATGAAGGTAGAGTAATGATCGTTTTCTATGAAGCTCCTTATGGATATGGAGGAAGATACGCTCCGTGGAGCGAGATCATGGGAGCTATAATAAAGCTTTAAAGGTCATCAGGGGGTGGTTCTCAATGAAGCTCGAGGATGTCCTAAAAAGCGAGGAAATCGTTGAAACGCTCGAAGCTTTTTCAAAAAGCCTTGAGATATCGGTCTGGCTTTCCGATCCCCAGATAGAGGAGGTGAATAAGATCTCCCCCGTCTGGGGTGAAAAACCGGGTAAGAAGGAGCTCACCAGGGCTGGAATGCTTAAGGCAGAGTGCAAACCTGGTAGAATCGAAATGAGAAGAAAAGCGGTCGCTCAAAGAAAGCCGATAATTGAGCTTTGTCCCCTTCAGCTTTATGTATTCACCGCCCCAATATTCATCGGCGATGAACTAATAGGTTTCTTCGAAGGGGACGGCGCTAAGGCGAGACCCATGGACGAAGAATGGAGAAAGATAGTTCAAGAAAAACAGAAGAAATATGGGTTTGATATTAAGCTTATAGAGGAGTGCGTAGGCGAAAAAACGAGGATAAAATCCAAGGAAGAGCTCGCCGGCATGATAGATGTCGTCGTAAGCAGCATCAAGCTCTATCTTGAGCTAATGAAAAAGCAAGAAGAGTTTATAAAACACCTAATAGAAATAAGCAGGGATATAACGAAAACCGCCAAAAACATTCAGACACTTGGTATAAACGCCGCGATAGAGTCAGCAAGGTTAGGAGAAAAAGGCGCTGGTTTTGCGGTAGTAGCATCTGAGATCAAGAAAGTAGGAGATCTCGTTTCACAGCAAGCAAAGAGGTTAAAGGAACATATAGACGAGCTTATGTTATAATTTCATGGGGGGGATGCCTCATGGAAAACGGCGTGGTTTTCGTCGGAGGAGGGCACGGGGCGCTAAGCCTCCTTAAGCACTTCCTCAAGCTTAACCTAAAAATCGCGGGGGTCATGGATATAAAGGAAGATGCTCCCGCCATGCTTGAGGCGAGAAAGCATGGAATATTCACAACGACGAGTTTAGATGAGCTTCTTTCCCGTCCCTTAGATCTCATAATAGAGGTAACCGGCAGAGAAGACGTGGCTGAAGAGATAGAAAGGAAAAAACCTAAGAAAGTTAGTTTGCTTCGCGCGAAGGATGCCGAATTTATCTACGATATAATAGAGCGTGAGGAGAAAGGAAAAGCCTTACTTTTAGAACAGATATCCCGACTTCAGGAAACCAAAGATAAGATAGAAAATACGCTTCCCTCATTGAATGAGCTCTCAGAAACGTTCTTCAAGGGATCAGACCAGATCAAAGGCCTCTCAGGTTCGTTAGCAAGCAGAATAGAATCACTCGTAAGTGAGGCAGAAAAGCTTAACGAAGTAACTCGATCAATCCAAAACATAGCGAAGCAAACTAAGATGCTCGGGCTGAACGCCTCCATTGAGGCAGCCCGAGCGGGGGAGCGTGGAAAAGGGTTCGCAGTCGTTGCAAGTGAGGTAAGCAAGCTCGCCGATCAAACATCAGACTCCGTTAAGGAAATAGGCGAAACCCTTGGCCAGCTTAAAGAAATGATAAACATGCTCCGCTCCCCTATAGAAGACATGACTGACACTATGGAAAAATGGATTGGTTTAACGGATAAGCTACATCAAACCGTAGGTAATTTAAATGAAGCTATAAGAGAGCTTCTTGAGATCCAGCAAAAACTCACAAGATTAGCCGAAAAAGGTTGCTAAAAGAAAAAGTGCATGATAAAATAACTTCCAGTCGGGGCGTAGCGCAGACTGGTTAGCGCGCCTGCTTCGGGAGCAGGAGGCCACCGGTTCAAATCCGGTCGCCCCGACCATTCTCTCTAATAACAGTTTACATAGATTACGTTTCCTTGAACGGAAGCAACGCTTATCGGAAGTCCCGCGCTTCTTAACGCACGCGCTATGCTTCTTAAATCTCCAGAATAGAGAAACTCTATTATCGCTTGTCCCCCTCCATATGATACTATTCTCACCTTTTTTGCCCTCGGAAAGCCAAGCACCCTCTCATATACGCTATTAACGATGCCATAGTCAGAGACTCCTCTTAAGACTATTTTCACTATCCCCCGAAAGGCTCCCGCGTATTCCCCACCTGTTAGATAAGCCCCAGCCTTAGAGGCAGCCTTAAGAAGAGCCTTTCTTTTTGCCTCGCTTGGTGTATAGCCTATAGCCTTAGCGGAAAATGCTTTGCTTAGTAAAAAGCGGGCATTTCGGGTTCTATAAGCCTGTATAGAAAGAGAAGCAGTAGCGGTATAAAGTCCAAACTCGTTCTCGCGAGCTCCGCCAATTATAGCCTTCCCCTTAACCAAGTAGGCTATTCTATAAAGTCTCCCCAGCTTCATGATAGCTTCCGCCTTACCCTGAAGCGCTAAAATCGCAGCACGACTTCTCCTTATTCTATCAAGCTGAGCCCTATCAACGACATTATAGCCGGCATTTATAAGCTTTTCCATAACCTTAGCTTCGGCAAGAGGATTATTAAACATCACTGCAACTCTTCCTCCATGAGGAAGAGTTGCAAGGGCAACCCCTCCGAAGTAGAGGATCAGAATAAGGGTTAGGGCTAATCTTCTTAGCATCAAAGGGCACCTGCCTTCGCAAGCTTCTCTCTTATGGGCTTATAATTCGGATTTATCTTCAAGCCACGCCTCCACCACTTTATAGCCTCGCTCCTTCTTCCTATCTCGTAATATATCCTGCCTATCCAATAACACGCAACATAGTTTCCCTTGTACATCTCATATGCAAGCTTATAGTTCCTTATTGCAAGCGAGTATCTTCTTTTTCTGTAGTTATAATACCCTGCCTTATGCAGTCTTATCAGATTATTCTTCAGAGATTCGCCTATAGGATAAAGCTTTATAACCTGAATGGTAGTAGAGGTATTCATTATTGACTCCGTCGGCGTAGAAGGCGGTGGTGGAGGTGGCGGTGGAGAGGACGTTCCTGCTCCTCCAGATGGAGGAGGTGGTGGAGGTGGCGGAGTGGAAGGCGTTGAGGAAGCACCTGCAAGTATTCTGGGCCTTATCTTTATCCTGCCTATAGAGGATTTATCGAAAATGGGCTCTACCTTATCCCCCCTGATAACTCCCTTGCCCTTAACTATCCTCGCTATTGAATAACGAGGATGGACCTCCTGAACCTGAAGTATGGCTATATAATACTTTTCCACGCCGAGAAGCTCTCCCTTAACGCCGTATATGGGCTCCCCCTCAACATAGACAGCGAAATAATCCCCAGGCGAAACCCCAGCATTAGATTCACCCGCATCAAGATAGACATACCCTGCCTCTCTCTTTATAACGTGATAGATCATTTTCCCGCCGCGAGCTCTCAAAGCCCTTATCTTCTTAACTATCTTCTCTATGCATTGACGTGTTGCAGCAGCAAGGAGTCCTTCCGCTTCGCTCTGGCCGTAGATCACTCCTCCAAAGGCGAGACCACCGACGCTGTGAGTTGCTCTTCCCGTTTCCTTTGCAACGAGCACTATCTCACCCGTTTCAACATTGATCATCCTGACATCGAGAGTAACAAACGCCTCCGCCTCCCCAAAAGCTATACCTCCGACGTTAGGAACAGGCAGAACCCCTCCTCTCTTTTTCAACGTAAATTGCGTTATGCTACCAGTTATTATCGCCTCAACGCCGAGAAGCTTTCCCAAACGTGCCGCTGTAGCCTCATCGACCAACCCCGACGCAGCCAACCTGTGTTCCCTCGCTATAGCCTCCAAGCGACTTCTTTCCACTATGGAAAACATTTGAGTTTTCCATAGCTCCGTTATAAACATATCAGTAATGGCACGTCTAACCGCTTCAACCTTTGGCCTCTCAGGTCCACTAACATTGTTCCTAAAGTCTATAACCGCAACTCTCATCCTACCGGCTAAGGCGAGAGCTGAAACCGAGCAGAAAAGCACCCCCATGATTACAATCAGCAAGACTACTTTCCTCATTGCCCAAATCGACCTCCTTTACTGAATCTCCACACTATACTCTAAAAGCTCTTTGAGGGGAATCTTAAGAACTATCTTATAGGTTCTTCCATCAAAGCTTTCATTCACGACATATCCCCCACCAACTATTCCCTTTATCTTAACCGTCGTATAGTTCTTGGGAATGGGATAATTAAGCTGATATAAAAGAAGAAGCGCATTTCTTTCCGCATCTATAAGCGCCGCTCTTCTCGCCAGAAGCTTAGCTTGCGCTTTACTCTCATAGCTTTTAGGGATCTTTCCCATCCCCTCTACTATAACTGCCCTCTCTTCCCAGTCTATCTTCCCCCAAGGAAATCCCTCAAGGGCTATGTTGTTTTTATTGGCCTTTTTAAGCAAAGATATGTCAACCTTATAGGGGATACCAAAGACCGGGGAGAGAAGGCAAAATATCAAAAGAACTGCTAAAGCTATCCTCACTTTGCTCCTCCTCCCTTAAACCTACAAACTATCTTATTCGCGGAAAAGTCCGTTATCTCTAAGCCAAGCCCCTCTAATCTTACCGCAAGATCCTCAGCATTTCCCTCAAAATTAACGTCAAGGGTCAGATTGCCCTCATGAAAACTTCTTTGGTAAACACCAACCACGCCCTTAAAATTTCCTATCTTCCTTTTCAGCATCATGGCACCTGTGAACTTTAATCCCTCTATCCTGACCTGAATGGTTCTACCCGGGATCCCTCTCCCGGTCTGCCCGAGCATCGCATAAGCCACCTCATAGACAAGCTTTTTAGCAGCTCGAGACGCGGCTATCTTAAGCGCCTTCATCGCCGCATCATTCACGCTTAATCCCACCTTCCTCACGGAGGGTATCGCTATCCCAAGCACCTTACCCGTCTGCGTTATAACCGCCTTTATCTGAAGTTGAGCTTGAACTCCGTAAAGCTTTTGCCCCGAGATAACCTGTGATGTGTAAGGGACCGCCATCGCTCTACCAAAGATCACGACATCCGCATCATGCCTTTTAGCAAGCTCGATTAGCTTCGTCCGATCCCCCCTCAGGCTCGCTTCAGTTGCCTCCCTTCTCCTATTAGCATCTATCTGTTTGGGGTCAACAACGTGATAGCCAGCGTTCTGAAATATGCTCAAGATAGTAGACTCACTGACCGAAAGAAACGGCGTTTTACCCGCTATATTCTCATCTATGCAGACCATAAGAACAGGATTTCCCAGGGTGTCTATCACCACGGGTCCGAGAACGTCGTTTAGCTTCCTTAAAGCAACCGTTGCGCGCATCTTCACCTTAATCACGCCATCTTCTTCCCATCTTTTTAAGATCTTATAGCTCGTTATAAGCCCCTTTGACTGCGCCATAACTTTATCCCTTATAACTTGAAAGTTTTCCATCTCAGTTATACCGTGAATCAGAACACCAAGTCCTTTCTCTATAGCGTTTCTAAAGGCGTCCCTTTTCGCCTCATCAAACGCCCTCTCCTTATCCCCTCCTATTATGGCTCCGGCTCCCTCAACCTCAACCGTTGTGGCGCTTCCCGCTGCGAGTGCGGGAAGCGCCATGTATCCAACTATAGTCGAAATCAGAAGAAAAATAAACGCAGTCTTAAAGCGCATTACCGATCACCGCTTAACCACTATTACCCTACATGCCGCTCTGAAATCATAGTTATTATGTCTTATAGCATCCGCATCTCTCTTGGATATAACGACGTCCACGTTATTTGGAGAAACCGTCTTTACCGCTTTCGCAACGAGGGGCTTGGGGCCTACCCTCGGATCACCCTTAGCCCAATTTATGTTGGTTTGATAGGCAGCCATTCCGCTTGCCATAAACCTCTCCCTATCCACATATTTGAGGGAATAAACCTCTCTACCATTTGGATCGAGTATTCTGAAGGTAGTAGCAGGAATAAGGGGAACATATCGCGCATCTAAAACCAAGCCCGTGTAATTAGCCCTCCTCGGAGGAGGAGAAACCCTTCTTCTCTTTACTCCTTTCATGTCTGCTACTATTCTTCTTATCTTCTTAAGATATATTCTTCCCCAAACGGTATAGATCTCTCCATCCCATTTCTCTCTAACTATCTCTATTCCCTTTATCCACCCGTGAACCTCGCTTCTGACCACATCGCTTTTAACCATGAAATTCTCCATCAAGGTTTCACTGTCTATTCTCACGCCCTTAATCGCCTCAAGCATATTCCTTTGAAGATCGAGAATAGCCCCTCTCTTAGCGAGAAGCTTTCCCTGAGCCTTGTTAACCGCCGTCGTGGGAGGAACCGCGGATCCGGAAGCCTCAATGTAATCATCAGTCCAATTTATAGATCCATGAGCCGTTTCCTCCACAACTTTCCCCACTTGGCTTGGCAGGTTAGCCGTGGGCTGCGATGACTGCGCGAAGGCACCTATCGTTATAATACCTACGCCCAGACATATAATCAACCAGCCTGCGATTTTCTTCAAATCCATGATCCTCTACCTCCTCTCAGTTTTATAAAATCAATTTTATCACATTCCGCCAAGTTTGAAAAACTTATTCGCGTTTTCATAAGTAATCTTAGCGAGCTCAGCCTCATCAACCCTCCTAACGCGTGCGATCTCCCTAAGAACGTGGATAAGATAAGCTGGCTCATTTCTCCTTCCTCTATACGGCTTGGGAGCGAGATACGGCGCATCAGTCTCTATAAGTAGCTTGTCTTCGGGAACAAGGCGCGATGCCTCCCTTAAATCAACCGCCTTCGGAAAGGTTACTATTCCAGCGAAGGATATGTAAAGACCAAGGCTTAAACTTCTCTCTAAGAACTTTGTTCCGCCGGAGTAGCAGTGCAGAACCCCTCCCCTCTGGGGCAAACCAACATCCCTTATGATAGAAAGAGCATCCTCGTATGCATCTCGCAGATGAATTATAACCGGAACGTTGAGCTCCTTAGCAAGGCAAAGCTGTCTCTCAAAGACCGATCTTTGAACATCCCTCGGAGAGTTATCATAATAGTAGTCAAGACCTATCTCCCCAAGAGCAACGGTCTTTGGTTGAGATATAAGTCTCTTAAGAAGCTGGATATGTTCCTCTTCTCTAAAAAACTTGGAGTCGTGGGGATGAAAACCACATGCTGCATATGCTCCATCCAGCTCCTCCGCTATCTTAACTGCCCTTTCGCTCGATGACGCATCCCAGCCAACCACTACCATCCTGCAAACGCCCACATCCTTAGCACGCTTATAAGTCTCCCTCCAATCATCTTTAAAATGCCTGATGTTCAAATGACAATGAGTATCAAACAGTTTCATCCACTAAGTCACCTTACTCCCGGGATCAACTTCCCTATCTGGCTTCAATATAATAGGCTTACCATCTCTATCGGTAGCGGCAAGTAACATACCTTGAGATATGATTCCTCTTATCTTTGCCGGCTCAAGGTTGGCTATGACTACGATTTCCCTTCCGATGATCTCTTCAGGGGAATAGACCTCGGCTATTCCCGCAACGATAGTCCTTCTTTCATCACCAATATCTATCTCGAGCTTAAGAAGCTTATCGGTCTTGGGAACTCTCTCCGCCGAGATAACCTTCGCTATACGCAGATCCATTTTTCTGAATTCATCTATGCTTATCATCTTCCTCTCCTCCTTTTTCTCAGAAGCTTTCCTTTCCGGTCTAAGCTCCACCCGGGGGAAGAGAACCTCATCAGGTTTTACCCTCACCCCAACGGGATACCTTCCCCAGACCATCTCGGAAAAGCCCGCTTCCTCAGGCGTTCCAGCTAAACCAAGTTGCTTCCAAGCCTTGGCTCCGCTCTCAGGCATAAATGGCGTTATCATTAAAGTTAAAAACCTTAACCCTTCAAGAAGCGTATAAAGAACGCTTGATAGCCTCTTCTTTTTGCCCTCTCTTCCCAAAATCCAGGGGTATGTCTCATCTATATATTTATTCAAGCGCGATGAGAAGGCAAAGATTTCCTTTAATGCTCTATCATAAGCAAAGTCGTCCATATAGGTAGAGGCTCTATTGAAAACCTCAACACCCAAGCTCGCCACCTCTTTATCTATGGGGTCTTCCTCGAAAGGCTCGGGAGCGATTCCGTCAAAATACTTCTTCACCATAACAAGCGTTCTATTAAGCAGATTTCCGTAATTATCCGCAAGCTCACCGTTTATCCTTCCTACGAGCGCCTCATAGGAAAAGTCTCCATCAAGCCCAAATGGAACCTCTCTTAAGAGGAAGTATCTGAAGGCATCAGATCCATATCTTGCAACGACCTCATTCGGATCAACCACATTGCCCTTAGACTTAGACATTTTCTCTCCTTCAACGGTCCACCAGCCATGTGCGAAAACCAGCTTCGGAGGATTAACCCCCAAAGACATAAGCATAGCAGGCCATATTATAGCGTGGAACCTTATTATATCTTTTCCCACGAGATGATGAACGACGGGCCAGTATTTATTAAACTTCTCCTCATCCTGAGAGAAACCTGCAACCGTGAGGTAGTTTATCAAGGCATCGAACCAAACGTAAATAACATGCTTTGGATCTCCAGGAAACGGTATACCCCACTTAACCGTAGTTCTTGTAACGCTTATGTCCTTTAACCCTCTCCTTATAAAACTATAAACCTCGTTAAATCGAGACTCCGGCTTAACGCAGTCTGGATGCTCGTCCATGAATTTAAGCAGCTTATCTTGATGCTTAGAGAGCCTGAAAAAGTATGTCTCTTCGCTGACCCTTTCTACCCCTCTTCCGCAGTCAGGGCATCTTCTACCCGGAAGAAGCTGAGATTCGCTCCAAAAGCTTTCACAGAAGACACAATACCAACCCTCGTAAGTCCCCTTGTATATATCGCCAGCATCGATAAGCCTCTTGAAAACCTCAACAACGACCTTTTCATGCCTCTCCTCCGTAGTGCGTATAAAATCGTCGTTGCTTATATCAAGCTTCCTCCAAAGCTCCTTAAAGTTCTCAACCACTCTATCAGCAAGCTCCTTAGGATGAAGCCCCATCTTCTCAGCGGTTCTTTTTATCTTCTGACCGTGCTCATCTGTACCCGTGCAGAATAGAACATCGTATCCCTCCATTCTTTTCCAGCGAGCCATGACATCCGCAGCTATGGTCGTATAAGCATGTCCTATGTGAGGAACATCGTTAACATAATATATTGGCGTAGTTATGTAAAAGCTCTTCAAACCTCATCCCCTCCCTTCACCCTTATAACCATCTGATAGATTTTTCTCCTGGATATTCCAGTCTCAAAGTGAATCCTCTCAGCTATGTCCTTAGCGCTTAAGCCTACATGTATAAGCCCCCTTATCCTCTCTAAGAGAAGACTCTCATCGTATTCTTCACTATCTCCGCTCTTTCCCTCCACTACTACAACCATTTCTCCCCTTAAGGTATCAGCTCTTTTCACGATCTCAGATACCTTCCCTCGAACGACTTCCTCATGAAGTTTGCTTATCTCACGAACCAGGCACACTCTCCTATTTCCAAGTATATCAAGTATATCATAGAGAGCTTCCGTTATCCTGTGTGGAGCTTCATAAAAAACGAGAGTAAACGGAAAATCGCGAATTAGTGCAAGAGCTTTTCTTCTCTTGCCCCGCTGAGAGGGAAGAAAACCATAAAACAGAAAAGGATGCGGGTCAAAAGCGGAAAGAAGAAGGGCAGGAACGAAAGCAGTAGGGCCCGGAAGAACCTCAACACGATATCCACATTTAACACACTCCCTTATAGCCTCAACCCCCATATCAGATATCCCTGGCGTGCCTGCATCGCTAACAAGCGAAACGCTCTTACCCTCTGAGAGAAAGGAAAGAAGAAAGGGTAGTCTCTTTCGCCAGTTATGCTTGTTATAGCTATAAAGCTTTTTTCCTCTTATATCGTATCTCTCAAGAAGTACCATCGTTCTTCTCGTATCCTCGGCGAATATGGCATCAGATTCTCTCAATATTCGAAGAACTCTCAGGGTTATATCCTCGAGGTTACCTATAGGAGTGGGACATATATAAAGAGGCATACTTATATCTCACCCATATATACCTTCTTGAGCTCCTCAGTATAGCTTCCATCCTCGTTGTAGAGGACGAGAGGAGCGAGAACACTAAGCGATGGAGAACCATCTCTAACTCCCTTAACCAGTATGAACTCAGCCTCGGACGCCGCACGGGAGTGCACGAATCTTAACTCCTTCGGTTCCAGCTTTAACCTCCTCATATTAAACATCAGATCCGCAAGCCTAAAGGGTCTATAGATAAGATAGAGTCTCCCTCCCGTCGAAAGCAAATACTTGGAAGCTCTCAGGAACTCCTCCAAGGTGCATCCCTCCTCAGTATAAGCCAACGATCGCATCTCATCCGATGGTAGTCTTCCGCTCCTTAAGGGAATGTAAGGCGGGTTTCCAAGAACCACATTGAAAGAACCAGCGGGAAACAGCTCCCCTATCCTTCTTATGTCCCCCTTAACTATATCTATCCTGTCCGAAAAACCATTGATTTCAACATTCTTAAGAGCGATATTATAAAGCTCTTCTTGAAGCTCAACCCCTACAAATTTAAGGTGAGGCACTCTTAAAGCCAGAAGAAGCAAAACTATCCCCGCTCCAGTTCCAAGCTCGATGACCCTATCCTTAGGTTTCAAAGTAAGGAAATGAGCGAGAAGAAGAGCATCAACACCAAATCGCGGTCCGCAAGCTGGCTGATATAGCTTGAGTCTGCCTCTTAAGATCTCATCAAGCGTAAGCTCACTCACCGCTTTCTCGCCTCGCGTATTTTCTCCTTAAGAGAGACTATAATTCCCCTTATAAGCTCTCTTCTACTGCTTAACTCAAGCATTGAAAGCTTTTCCTTTAGAAGTGATTCAATCGATGAAACGGGAACTCCATACTTCTTAACAGCAACGTTAACCAGCCAAGAAACCCTCTTAAAAGCAGGTGCTCCAAGATCCCTTATTATAAATCTCTTTACGATCTCACCTGCCCCTTCAACCGTGAAACCAAGCCATAGAAATCTGCCAAATCCCTCAAGCAGGAGCTTAACCTCCCTACCAGAAAGCCTCCATAGAAGAGAAGCCTTTATCACAGATTTAAGAGACTCCTCAAGCTTCTGAGGAGAAAGCTTCATATCCTCGGTAAGTTTGAGAGCTTCTTTCACTCCCCTGTTTACCCCATCAAAGAAAGATTTCTTGGCACCTTGAGACAAAGTAGAGAGATTTAAAAGCAACTCTTTGGTATACTCCATAACTCTATCGTAGACGGAGCCCTCATCAAAAGCGAGAGAGAAACCAGATAGGAAAAAGGCGAGTAAAACCGCACCCAGTATCGCTCTTCTCACCTTCCCACCTCCTTAAAATACCCTTTGACTATCACATATCCAAAAATCGCGGAAAAAAGAGCATCTGAAAGAAAATGATTTCCGGTTTCCAGTCTATTATAAACCACCGTGCCCATCGCAAATGGAAAGAGGAATCGATAGACTCCACCAAAGCGCATTAAAAGCCACGCAAACAAGACGGAAGCAACAAGCACGTGTCCAGATGGAAAGCTCTGATAATCGTTACTGAAAAAGGAAGCTGGAAAGTTAAAGAAGGAGTACACACCTACCTCCATATAAGGACGCGCTCTTCCAAAAAGGAGCTTAAGTAGGTCTCCAAAAAGCGCAGCCAGAACAATGAGAGATATCGCTTCCCCCACAAGCTTTTCAACCCTATCAAATCGACTAAGCAAAGCCAGGTAAAAGATCGATACAAGAAATGGTAGAACTATATCCGCATCTCCCAGTACGTTTCCCAACTTCGAGAGATAGAAAGAAAGCTTACCCCCTTCTTCCAAATGAAGAAGCGGATCCGTAAGAAGCGAAAGCAAAGAAAACCCCGCTATTTTTAACCCTACCGGGTTAAAAATAGCACGGAATACAAACCTTAAGCTTCCTCTCTTCCATTCTCTATAAAGAATTCCTATAAGTAGTAAAGCAAAAAAAGTTTTATACATCTATCAGAAGGAAATAGGGGGAGCCATGGGCTCCCCCTATTCAAAAGAATCAAAAATGAAAAAGGCTACTTGCTCCCCATAACTCTCGTTTTGAGCTCCTTGCCAACCCTGAATACGGGAACCTTTCTTGGCGGTATCTTTATCTCTTCACCGGTCCGAGGATTCCTGCCAACTCTCTCCGCCCTCTGCTTAACCTCGAATATTCCGAAACCCGCTATTTGAACTTTTTCTCCTTTAGTAAGCGCGTCCATAATAGTCTCAAAGACCGCATTAACGACCAAAGCGGTATCTTTCTTGGTCATGCCCGTTTTCTCCGCTACCTGCCTGACGAGCTCTGCTTTGGTCAAAACCTTCACCCCCCAAGGTTTTTTTCATATTATAAGCAAAAACTCCCTTGATATCAATAGCTTTCGCGTTATATCATGAAAAACCAAGAAAAAAATGATATAATTTTTAATCAAGGAGGTGAGGCAGAATGGGAACCAAAGGTAGAGAAATAGTTGGAATGGACCTCAGCGAGCTAATAGAGCTTCTTAACAAAGCTTTCGCAGATGAATGGCTCGCCTATTATCAGTATTGGATAGGCGCAAAGATAGTCAAGGGCCCCATGAAGGAAGCTGTCATAGCCGAGCTTACTCAACACGCGGGAGACGAGCTAAGACACGCAGGCATGCTTGCCAATAGAATAATCCAGCTTGGCGGAACCCCCATAGTGAAACCAGAGGATTGGTACAAGAAGACCAATTGTGGATATGACGCTCCAGAAGACCCATATGTCAAGAAAATACTTGAGCAAAACATTAAGGGAGAAAGGTGCGCCATAGATGTTTACAGGCGACTGCTTGAGATAACTAAGGATAAGGATCCCGTAACTTACAATATAGCTTTACAGATACTTCAGGATGAGGTAGAACACGAAGAGGATCTACAGACTCTGCTAGAAGATATGGAAGAAATGCTTAAGAGAGTATAGCCCCAAAAAGGACCGGCTTTTAAAAGCCGGTCCTTTTTACCTATCTACCATAACTCCGCAGGGTTTCTATCTTCCCGTTCCTCTCTCCAAGTATCCATACTCTATGCAAAGCCTGATGATCTTCGGGCGAGAATATAGCCCTGATTCCACCTAAATCAACATTTAGGTTCTGAAAAACCTTAAGAAGAGCATCCCTTGAGGGTTTTCCAAATTCACGGAGGGCTTTCCTAAGCCCCGCTATGAGAACCTTGCCCGCCATATACCCCTCGAGGCTTATTGGAGAGATTCTCACGCTTCCTATATTCTTTCTATACTCGGCTACGATAGAAAGGCTTTCATCATAGGGAGATGGAACACATGATACCCCATAAACTCGGTTTGATGCACAGCGAAGCCTTTTCATTATCTCAACGGGATTTGCGAAGGATATAACGCCAAACCTCATGTCTGCTCTCGTAAAGCATGTGTACCTTATAAAGTTCAGCGCCTGATAAAAGGTTCCTATATAGAGAACCGCATCGGGATTCAAATCAGCTATGTAGAAAGCCTCAGCCATAACCTCAGGGCTATTTCTTCCATAAATCGCTTCACCTACAAGCTTTAATCCCGTAATTTTCAAACCCTCTCTAACCCCACCAAGACCAGCCCTGCCAAAGGAATCATCCTGATAGAATACCGCTACTTTTTTAAGACCCATATCTTTAAAGAATTTGCATAAAGCAACCATCTCCTCAACATAAGAAGCTCTCAAGCAAAAAGCCACTTTGCTTTTTCTAAGAAAAGAAGCCCCAGAGTAAGGAAACAGGAAGGGGACTCCTTTTTTCTCCGCCAATGGAAGCGCAACTTTGGAGGTAGGCGTCCCCGTAAAGCAAACGAGAGCAAGCACCTTATCGTTATCAAGCAGTTTAATCGTGTTTATTCTACACTTGCCAGGCTCATAACCATCATCGTAAGCTATGAGCTTTATGTTATATCCCTCGATGCCTCCTCTTGCATTAACCAGATTTATATATGCTTTTAATCCTCCGACATATTCCTTACCAAGATACGAAGAGATCCCCTTAAGAGCACAGGAGGTCCCAAGCTTTATGACTCTTTCTGCATATGCAGAAGCTACAGAGCTCGTTGAAGAAGTTGTCACCTCTGTCCCTACATTCTGTGCAAGAGAAAATCCAACAAAAATAAGCCAATTAAGATTCAGAAGCAGGAGCGATACCAAGAGTTTCCTTTTCACCCTTTTTCACCTCCCCTACCTTAAACTCCTTAAGAGCAACCTCAAGCTCTCTTATCACAGAGGCTAAAGCATCCATCTTGAAGGAAAGCTCCTCAAAGCTCTTAAAGAACTCCCTTACCTCATCAAGACGGGAAGCTCCCTCAGACGAAACGCTCTCTACCTTCTCCATAACATCAGAAAAGGCCGATGTTATGCTCTCCAAGTTGATCTGGACTCTCTCTGCAAGGGAGCTCACCTTTTCGAGCGCTGAGGAAACTTCAGAGATTTTAAGAGAAACCTCCTCGAAAGCTGACTCTATTTCATCGAATGCTTCCCTATTCCTATCTATCGCTCCCTGAACATCTCTAAAAGATGCAACTACCTCCTCTACCTTTTCACCCATGCTTCTTAAAAGATCTCCAATATCTTGGGTTGCTTTCTCGCTCTGCTCCGCGAGCTTTCTAACCTCTTCAGCTACAACAGCAAAACCTCTTCCTGCTTCCCCAGCACGAGCAGCCTCTATCGCAGCATTCAACGCAAGCAGATTAGTTTGATCAGCTATAGAAGCTATGGTCTGGACTATCTCATTTATGCTTTGAGAAAACTCAACGAGCGCTCTGATCTCACCTGCTAAGCGCTCACCCCGAGCATTAGCCTCGTTGACCGCTCCTCTCCCCTCCTCAACCTTTCTCTTGACAAGCTCCGCACTTCTCATAACAGCCCTAACTGACTCAAGGCTACCTTCGACTTCCTTTTGAGTATCCTGAGAGAGTCTTCTTATATCCTCGGCGGAGGCAGAAACCTCCTGAACATGAGATACGAGTCCTGAGATCCCCTCAAACAAGTTCTCAAGGGAGGAAACTATACTCTCAAGCTTCTGATGAGCTTTCCTCAGAGAAACCGCATACTCCTCAACCTCCACGCTCGAGCTCGAAGCGACGCCAATTGCCCTCGCAATTGCCTCTCTTATATCACGTGCAAGCTTATTAAACGCCTCAAATGCTTCCGAAAAATCATTGGAGATTGCCGGTAAGCTAATAGTAAGCTCCTTTCCTGCCGCCTTAAGAAGAGCATTCGAAAGAAGCTTAACCAACTTGGACAGAGTTCTCCAGTAAAGAAATGCAAGGAGAAAAACCGCTATAGTAGTTATAATAGCCACAGCTATAGCCCTCTTTCTAACCGCAATCAGGGGCTTTAAGACCTCATCCTCGGGACGATATGCAGCCACAAAGATCTTTCTATCAGGGAGCCATCTATAGCAAAGGAAGCAACGCTTCCCCTCAACGGTAAACTCACCACACCCACCTTTACCGCTTAAGTTCGATACGGAAACTCCCTTTCTAATGATACTCCTCCCTTCAGAATCAAGGAGCTCTGCCTTCCCTCTCTCTCCCACAACTATCGAGAGGGTGTACTTATAAAGCTTGCGCATTATCTCCCTATCTATCTCAGCTCTTATATCTTCAAGATTCCTCTTAGAACGTATTAGATATCCCACATCCGTGCCCTTATAAGCCCTGCCCACGAAAAGATGCCCTTTCTTCTCACCGAGATTTCCCGAAAGATCACCAATCTTAACTCCGCTGGGAAGAGAATCTGTGTGGAAAACGAGTATCTCCATATCCCTCTCATGCTTTTTAGAAAGGGACCGAAGTTTCTCCTCGAAGGCATACCAAGTGAATATCTCATTTTCAGCAACTCCCGCCACGCCTACAACGTGACCATCCTCATCAAACAGAGGACCCGCAAAGATCAGATAATCGCGATCCCCCACTTTCATCCTACCAAAAGCCATTCTTCTCTCCTCAACTACTTTCCTGTAAAGAGACTCTGGAAGAAGAACTCCATACGCTTTCTTGCCATTTAAGAACATGGTCGTCGATATAACCTTCGCCTTCCCCTTATCAACGATAAATATCATCGCTTCCCCTCGTTTAAATCTAAGCCTGAGAGTCTCTGGTATCTCATCATTTTCGTTTATCTCGTAGAAATCGCCCAGCATCAGACTACTACCATCCTTATAAAGCGAACCATTAAGATATATGTACTTGTCAATGATATCGAAAAAAGAAAGCAACCGCTCCTTCAGGCTATATTCAGTGGAGTGATAGGTCTCCGCATAAAACAGGTCAAGGTTAGCTTTAACTCGTTGAAGATCCTTGGCTATGCTCTCCTTCCTGGTTAAAAGTAGTTTCCTACCCTCATCATCGAGGCTCCTTATTTCCATTTCTATCTGTTTCACGTAATTCGACAGAAACGCTTTTTCCCCTTCTTGAAGCTCCCCTCTCATGACATTCATCGACGTAAAATAAAGAAAACCGAATGGCAAGATAAAAGACAAAAATATGGATAAAGCCACTCCTATTCTCAATACATAGCGCATCTTCTATCCCTCCTTTCTTGTCATCATTTCCAGAAAACTTGCTCTAATGAACACAGTTCATTATAATAATATCAGGACATTGAACTATATTTCAAGAGGAAGTGATCTCAAATTGAAGCGGTTTCGTTCGCTAAGCTTGATTATAATTGCTTTAATCGTTTTACTCTCTATAACACCAGCCTTAGCGTATAAAAAGGCGAGCGATTTTGTAAAAGAGGCAAAAAAGGTCATAACAGAGATATCGCCTGAGGAAGCATACTCCTACCTCAATAAGAAAGGGTATGCTTTCTTGGATGTTAGGGAACCAAGCGAATATAAGAAGGAGCACATCCCGGGAGCAAAGAACTTACCGAGAGGCTTACTCGAGTTTAAAATAGGAAGAATGTTCCCCGAAAGAGAGGCTCAAATTATAATCGTATACTGCAAATCCGGAGCAAGGGGAGCCCTCTCCACCAAGGTATTACAGGAAATGGGATACAAAGCTATAAATCTAAAAGGTGGTATCGCTGCTTGGAAGAAGGCGGGGCTCCCAACGGAGAAGTATAAAAAGTCCCTCGCCCATGGGAAGGGCGAGGGACTTTTTATCACCCTTACTGCGGACGAGGCACACCGGACTCCTTGTAGATAAGGTCCATAAGCTCCTTTCCAACAAGCTTTTCCATCCTAGGCCAGACTATCTTTCTAACATAATTGGCTATCTTGTTCATCTGATCCTCATTGAAGGTAATGATCGTCCACCCATATTCCTTCTTAAGCTTCTGGCGGTATTCCTCATCAAGCTGCTTAGCTTTAGCCCACTGAATCTTGGACTCCTCGTGAGCAGCTTCCATTATGATCTTCTGATCCTCGGGAGAGAGCTTATCCCATATTCCCTTGTTAATGACGAACCACCAGGTTTCACAATAGTCGTTATACTGAATCCATACCTTCTGTACATCACGGAACTGCCATCCCTGGAACGGAGGTCCTCCCATCTGACCGTCAACCACACCCATCTGAAGGGCAGTGTAAACCTCAGAATAAGGTATGGGAGTCGGAATGTATCCCAGAGCCTCATAGGTCCATTCACACGGCTTTATGGGCATGACGCGAACCTTCATGCCCTTCTTGACCTTAGGATCAGCATAACCTTTGGGAAGCGACTTCAAGGAAAGACCCGCCATCCCAACGGGAATTATATCGAGAGCCTTAATGTTATGCTTCTCCCACAGCTTCTGAATAATCTTGTAAGCCCATCCACTCGGGCTATAAACCTTGGTTGCCTCATCAAAGTTCGTGAATATGTACGGGAAGTAGTAAGCTAAGTTGAGTTTGGGGTCAAAATTGGCGTTAGCCATCTGAAGCGCTACCTCAACGGTTCCTCGCATAACCATCTCAAAGATCTCCGTCCAGTCGCCCAATACTCCACCAGAGTAAACATCAATCTTAATTTTACCGTGAGTCCTCTCGTATATCTTTTTCGCGAATTCCCTTGCTCTAAGATCGAAGTCGCTTCCTACGGGATGAATTTCAGACATTCTCCAGTGGTACTTCGGCTCAGCAGCAACCCCGTGTTGGACGAAAACCGCAACGCTGATAAGAAGCATCAGACATACAACTATCCCCGCTACCACCCTCTTGTTACCCACTTTTCCTTTCACCCCCCATTTTTACTTGCTTTCTTTCCCCCTGACGCGCCTGCCTCCTTCACCTGATCCCCAGAATTAAACGAGGAAGAAACATGGACAAGGAGGGGAAGTAAGTGGTCAATATTATCACGGGAACGTTTCCGAAAAGCATGAAGACCAGTGCCGGCTTTATATACTGATCGAAGGAAACCTTCCCCACACGTCCTCCGAGATAGAGGATTGGCGCCGTCGGCGGAGTCACATTACCTAACCCGAGATTGGTACCCAGAATAGCAGCAAAATGCACGGGATGAACCCCTATCCGCACCGCTAACGGAAGAAGCAGAGGAGCAACAAGCATCGTCCCGCTTAAATCATCCATAAGCATACCGATTATTATCAGAAAAACGTTTATCATAAGCAATATAACATACTTATTGTGAGATATGGAAAGCAAGAAGTTAGCTATCTTCATGGGCACCTGCTCCATCGTATAAAGCCTGCCAAGTATTGTGAC
>JAGHDO010000014.1 GCA_021159885.1 Synergistota bacterium
ATCTTACTGAGATAAAAAAAAGACATGCAGCTGAGCTTCGGACTCGCCAGGAGGTCCAGATTTTAATAGCCTTTGTTAGAGGACAGCATCCCGCGTTTTTTGAGGAGCTTAACAGAGCTTTGAGTCTTGGCGAGATCCAGAAAGTTTTACAGGGACTGCTTAAGGAAGGGGTTCCTATAAGGGATCTCGTTACTATATTTGAAACTCTTGCTGATTATGGTAGAATGACCAAGGATATAGATCTCTTGATAGAGTATGTAAGGCAAGCGCTTGCAAGACAGATATCTAAGATCTATCAAACCGCGGAAGGATTTATCCCCGTTATAACCTTAAGCCCTGATCTTGAGGAGCTTATAAGAAACTCAGTTCAACGTACGGAAACCGGCGTTACCATATCCATAGACCCGCAGAAAATGAGGGCTATAATAGAAGGAATAGCTAAAGAGGTTGAGAAAGTCGCCTCATTGGGATATCAACCGGTGGTATTGTGTCATCCCGCCGTTAGACCCTATCTAAGGAAGGTTATAGAAGGGGTGTTGCCACAGGTTGCAGTTCTCTCTTATAATGAGATTGCTTCCGGTGTGGAAGTAAAATCGATGGGGATGGTGAGTATCTAATTGAAAATAGTTAAGAGGAGGACTTTCGTTGCCCCGACGGAAGCCGAAGCTATAAAAAAGGCCAAGGATGAACTGGGTAGCGATGTTGTGATCCTTGGCACAAGGCACTTTAAGAAGGGTGGCTTTCTTGGCCTTTTTGCTAAGAGATATGTGGAGGTTGTGGTCGGAATACCGGAGAAGAAAAGAGAGACCGATTCTCGCCTTGAGCTTATAACGAGGCTTCTATCTGAAAGAAGGGCTTTATCCGCTTCTCAGACCATTGAAGAGCGTAAAAAGGAACCGATTTCAAATGATGATAGGATTGAAGCGCTCGAAAGGGATATAAAGGAGGTTAAGGAACTAATAGGGACATTTCTCGGAAAATTGAGCGAAATGGAGTTGGCAGAAAAGGCTTCCGTTGGAAGAGGGGGAGAGGAAAAAGGTAAGCTTTATGACTTTCTTTTGGAACAGGAGATAAAGGAAAGATATGTGGAGGACATATTGAGGGTGTTTATGGATAAAGAGGCTTATGCTAAAGGGCTTCCGTGGAAGGAGCTCCGAAAGGAAGTTGCAAAAGTAATATCGGAGTTTATAAAGGTCTCTCCTATAAGCCTAAAAGATACAGGAACACAGGTTGTGGTCTTTATAGGTCCCACTGGTGTGGGAAAGACAACTACTATAGCCAAGCTTGCTGCAATATTTGCCCTCTTTGAGGAAAAAAAGGTTGCTCTTGTTACAGCTGATACATATAGGATAGCGGCCGTTGAACAGCTTAAGACCTATGCCAAGATAATAGGAATCCCCATTGAGGTTGTTTTTACCCCTCAGGAAATGAGAAGAGCTATAGAAAGACATCTTGACGCTGAAATTATACTTATAGACACGGCAGGCAGGAGTCATTACGATAGTATGAGGATGTCTGAGCTGAAATCCTATGTGGAAGCAAGCTTTCCGGACGAGGTTCACTTGGTTTTAAGTCTTAACACAAAATACAGAGATCTTGAAGAAATAGTAAGAAGGTTTAGCTGTGTCCCTTTAAGTAAGATGGTTTTAACCAAGCTTGATGAGACCTCTACCTTTGGCAATATATTTAATCTCGTAAGAGATTTTTCCTTGCCTATATCGTATATAACGAACGGGCAGGATGTTCCCAAAGATATAGAAGTCGCGGATAGCCTTAAACTTGCAGAGGTAATAATGAAATTAAGGGGGCCTAAAGGGGAGGTAATGGAGGATTGATAAGGGATCAGGCTGAGAGCTTGAGGGAACTCGTTAAAAGGAGCAGGGATTTCGAGGGCAGGGTTCATCCCTCAAGGCTTGCGAGAATAATATCCGTTGCGAGTGGCAAGGGAGGAGTGGGTAAAACAAATGTTGTCGTCAATCTTGGCATAGGACTCGTTAAAAAGGGGAACAGGGTGCTTATAATAGATGCAGATCTTGGCCTGGCTAATATAGACATAATACTCGGTTTGACATCTCGTTATAATCTCTATCATGTGATAAAGGGGGAGAGAAAGATACAGGAGGTCATAGTTGATGGACCGGAAGGGATAAAAGTTATAGCTGGTGGGGCGGGGATTCAGGAGCTCGCTAATCTCTCCAGTTCGCAAAGGGTTCAGTTTATAGCGAGCTTGAGTGAGCTCGATAACTATGCGGATATAATTCTTATCGATACGAGTGCTGGTATATCTCAAAACGTTCTTGGCTTTATTTTAGCTTCGGATGAGACTATCGTTGTGACGACTCCGGAACCAACTGCCATTAGGGACGCTTACGGTATAATAAAGACCATAGCTCTTGAAAACAGGGATGCGAGGATAAGACTCCTCGTTAACATGGCGTCTTCTCCTGAAGAGGCGGAGGAAGTTGCCAGCAGAATGGAAATGGTAGCGAGGCAGTTTCTTGATATTAGTCTGGATAAACTTGGCTATATCTTGAAAGATCCTGCGGTTTCAGATGCGGTTATAAGGCAAAAGCCATTTATAATGGCTTATCCGCATTCTAAGGCAAGTCGCTGTATAGAGGCGGTTGCTGACAAAATTCTCGGTTATGAGGGTGATGCATATGGACCAAGGGGGATAAAGGGTTTTCTCTTTAGATTTATAGGATTCTTCAAAAGGAGGTAATTCCGATATTTCCACCGTCTTTGAAAGTTAAGTTAGGATCACGAGTGTTTTTTGAGATAGAAGGGGGTACATTTAAGGGAACGTTTCCCACAAGGATTGAAGACATGAATAGAGAAAGGGGACTGATAGCTATAGCTCATCCTTTATATAAGGGAGTTTTAATACCGTTAAGAGGTGAGAGGTATTATATATGGCTGGCCACCCCCCGGGGTATTTACCGCTATCCCGTTAGTATCGTTGGGGCTGAGGAGGACAGGGTTCCTCTAATATTGCTTAAGGTTATCGGGCAAGGAGAGCATCTTCAGCGGAGAAGATTTGTTCGAGTTGAGACGAACCTTCCGCTTAGCTATAGGCTTAAGGGAAGGTTAATTTCTCCCAAAAAAGGCAGGGTTAAGGATATAAGCGCTGGTGGAATTAAGGGTGTGTTTGAGGAACCGCTCGTACCAGGGCAGAGAATTCTCATAAGGATAGATCTTGGTGATGGGCTTGGTCCGATGATTCTCGAGGGAAGAGTGGTGAGGGTTGAGGTACGGGAGGGAGAGATAGAGCACGGTGTTGAGTTTATCAGCATGAGCGATAAGGCAGTTAGAAGGATAATGAGGTATGTTTTTAAGATTGAGAGAGACTTAAGACAAAAAGGCTTGCTATGATTAGTCAATGGTATGAAGGGATGCCCCTTGAAATTGAAATCGAGGAAGGAAAATGGCGGAGAGGGAAGGTTTTAAGAGGTGCACCGGATGGAGGAGTGATTCTTATCTTCGACAGAAAGGAAGGACCGATACCTTATATACCTCCAGGGAGCGAACTTAAGGTTCTCTGGCATGACAAAGGAAAGCTATACGAGGGCGTAGTAAAGGTAAAGGGTGGAGGAGGAAGATTTATTCCCTTCCTTGAAGTCGCTCCTCCAGAAGGAATCAATCCAATAGAGAGGCGTAGGTATAGAAGGGTCAAGGCTCTTCTCCCCGTGGAGTATAGGAAGGTAGGGGAGGGTGCCTTTAAGGTTTCCAATACGATAGACATAAGTGGTTGTGGTGTGAAAATGCCTGTGGATGAGGAGATAGACGTTGGAGATGAACTTGAAGTACTGATATATCTCCCGGAAAGCGATGTAGTTTCCTCACTTGGAAGAGTGGTAAGAATTGAGGATGAGGGAGGTGGTAGAACTGCTGGAATAGATCTCGTTGTTATGGATGAGCGTTCCAGGAAAAACATCGTTAACTTTGTCTTCAAAAGGGAAAGGGAGGAGAAACAGAAAATAGGATGAGGAAAATAAGAGTGCTGGTTGTGGATGATTCTGCTCTGATGAGAAGGGTTATATCAGATATGCTTAATGAGAATCCAGAGATAGAGGTGATAGGAACGGCAAGGGATGGGTATGATGCTATAAGGAAGATCATGGAGCTTAAACCTGATGTGGTTACCTTGGATCTCGAGATGCCCCGCTTGGATGGTCTTAATACTCTCGGATATATAATGAGCGAAACCCCTCTTCCTGTAATAATGCTTAGCAGTTATACGCGAGAAGGAGCAGAGGCAACGCTTAAAGCCCTTGATTATGGTGCGTTTGATTTCGTTCCTAAGCCATCCGGGCCCATATCTCTTGATATAAGAAAGATCAAGGAAGAGCTTATAAAGAAGATAAAGGCAGCTTACAGAGCCGATTTAAGCAGGCTTAAGTTTCTTCTACCTCGCAAAGAGAAGAAGGTTAAGAGGGTTGAGAAACCTGCTCCTACTGAGGTTGGAGTTGTGGTTGCTATAGGCTCATCAACGGGAGGACCAAGGGCGCTTCAAGAGGTCATACCAAAACTACCCTCGGATATAAGAGCGAGTATTCTCGTTGTTCAACATATGCCACCTGGCTTTACGAAGTCTTTGGCAGAGAGGCTTGAGTCGCTTTCTTCTATAAGTGTGAAAGAAGCAGTAGAAGGTGATTTATTGAGAGAGGGGCTTGCTTTAATAGCGCCGGGAGATTATCATATGATTGTAAGTAGAAGTAGGTACGAGGTCAAGATAAGGCTTAATCAGGATCCCCCGGTATGGGGGGTACGTCCTTCTGTCGATGTTATGATGTTATCGGTAGCAGAGATATTCAGAGGCAAGACCGTGGGCGTTATCCTGACTGGTATGGGTAGGGACGGAGCTCGCGGCATGAAAAAGATAAAGGAGTATGGAGGTATCACTATAGCTGAGGATAAGTCAACATGTGTTGTTTTTGGAATGCCGAAGGTTGCCATAGATGAGGGTGCAGCCGATATAGTCGTTCCAGTTGATAGGATCGCAGAGGAGATCGTTAAAGCGGTTAGGAAATTGGGGTAAGACGGGAAAGGGGGAGGTAGGTAAGTATGGGAATGTCTCAATATTTACAGGTCTTTCTCGATGAGTCGGGAGAGCATCTTCAGAGGTTAAATGAGCTCCTATTGGAGCTCGAAAAGGAACCGGGAAATAAAGATCTCTTAAATGAGATTTTTAGAATAGCTCATACTTTAAAGGGAATGTCAGCAACCATGGGATTTGACTCTATGGCGGAGCTTACTCATCAAATGGAAGATGTCTTAGATAAGCTACGTAATGATAAGCTTGAACCCTCTCCAGATATAGTGGATATCCTCTTTGAGTGCCTTGATACCCTTGAAGCTATGGTAGATGAGATAGGAGATACGGGTAAATGCTCTGTTGATGCTTTATCTATAATAGATAGGCTGAGGAGATTTGCCGGTGCCGAGGAAGTTCCAACAACGGCACCTTCGCCTCCACCTCCAGCAGAAGCTCCATCTGCTCTACCTGAGAGAGAGGAAAAACCCGCTGAGGCAGAAGCACCTGCTGAGGAGATTGCAGTTAGCTTTAACGAATACGACAAGGAAGTAATGAAAGAAGCGTATCATAAGGGATTTAAGGCATATAAGATAAAGGTAATTTTGGATGAGGGATGCTTGCTTAAAGCTGCTCGTGCTTATATAGTGTTTCACGAACTGGGAGAAATGGGAGAAATAATAAAGTCTATACCTCCCTCTGAGGATATAGAAGAAGAAAAATTCGAAAATGAGTTCATTGTCGTGTTTATTAGTAAGGAGGAAGCAGATAAGATTAAGACGAGGATAGAGGGTGTTTCCGAAATAAAGGAAGTTATAGTTTCACTGGTTAAGCTTGAGGAACTTGGGCTCGAAGAGGCTAAAGAGGCTCCTTCACGGGAAGCTAAGGAGGAGGCACCCGCGGTGTCTGCTCCTGCAAGACCGGTTTCTCCAACTGCTCCTTCTGCGCCTGCTGTATCAGCTGCTCCAGCTGTTGACAAGGAAAAGCTCCTTAAGCACAGAATAAAGGGAATGAGAACCATAAGGGTAGATATAGATAGGCTTGATGATCTTATGAACCTCGTTGGCGAACTTGTTATCAATAAAACGCGCCTCGTTCAAATAGGATCCGTTTATAAGCTTACCGAGCTTGATGAAACTTTAGCGCAAATTGGGAGGATAACGACTGAGCTTCAGGCAGTAGTTATGAAGCTCAGGATGGTTCCTGTTGAGCATGTTTTTAACAGATTTCCGAGAATGGTGAGGGATCTTGCAAGGGAAGAAGGCAAAGAAGTTGAGTTCATTATAGAAGGTAAGGAGACAGAGCTCGATAGAACTGTTATAGACGAGATAGGCGAGCCGCTGGTCCATCTATTAAGAAATGCGATAGATCATGGCATAGAACCGCCTGATGAGAGAGAAAGGCTTGGGAAGCCTCGTAAGGGATTACTCAAGCTTTCAGCGCATCATGAAGGTAACTATGTGGTAATAGAGGTTCGGGATGATGGAAAGGGAATAGATATAGAAAAGGTTAAGCAAAGGGCGGTAGAGAGGGGTATAGTTAGCCCTGAAGAAGTGGAGAGGATGACGGAAAATGAAATTCTAATGCTGATAACGCTGCCGGGGTTCAGCACCTCTGATAAGGTCACGGAGGTTTCGGGTAGAGGAGTAGGCATGGATGTCGTTAAATCTAAGGTTGAAGCCTTGAATGGGATTTTGGAAATAGAAACTGAGAAGGGTAAAGGAACGAAGGTAATTATAAAGCTACCGCTTACCTTGGCTATAATTCAGGCGCTTCTGACCAAGGTAGGAGAGGAAATATATGCCATTCCTCTTGCTAACATAGATGAAACATTGAGTATCACTCCGCAGGATGTGAAGCTTGTTAGAAATCAGGAGGTCATTCTCCTAAGGGGAAGCGTGCTTCCCTTGGTAAAGCTCCATGATGTGCTCGATGTTCCTCCGGCTCCGAGTAAGAACGGAGATGAGGAGGAGTATGCTGTTGTCGTGGCTCGCGTTGGTGAAAAGAGAGCGGGATTAGTAGTCGATACCCTTATAGGTCAGCAGGAGATAGTTATAAAGTCCTTGGGGAAGCTCTTACGCGGAATAAAGGGCATTAGCGGAGCTACCATTCTTGGAGATGGAAAGGTAGCTCTGATCTTAGATGTTGTGCCTTTGGTAAGCTAAATAGATACTGACTTCTTAAGGAGGAATGGTTATGGCTGAGGAGATCATCAAAAGCCTGACGGATGCTCAGCTTGACGCGTTGAAAGAAGTTGGAAACGTGGGAGCGGGCAACGCGGCGACCGCCCTCTATCAAATGATAGGCAAAAAGGTAAATATGACCGTTCCCAGGGCTGCGGTTATTCCCCTGCATGAGGTTCCCGAGGTCTTGGGCGGTCCCGAGGTTCTTGTGGCGGGTGTTTTCTTGAGGGTGCTTGGAGATGCGCCAGGAAGCATTCTATTCGTTATGCCAAAGGATAGCGCTCTATCTCTGGTAGATATGCTCATGGGCAGACCTGAAAGTAGCACTCAGGTATTAAGCGAGATGGACAAATCGGCTTTAAAGGAAATAGGTAATATTCTTGCAAGCTCTTATCTTAATGCTTTATCTTCTTTTACTAACCTTACGTTTATGCCCACGGTTCCCGCTTTAGCTTTCGATATGGCTGGCGCTATACTAGATATAATTCTTGCGGAGCTGGGACAAATGGGGGATTATGCTCTTCTTATAGAGACACGCTTTCAAGCTGAAGCAGGGCATGTTGAGGGACACTTCTTTCTTATTCCCGATCCTGGCTCTTTAATCGTTATACTTAAGGCACTTGGAGTTGGTAGTAATGGCACAGGTAATTAGAGTTGGAATAGCGGATCTCAATGTTGGAAAAAGCCCAGATATTCTGGTTACGCTGGGCTTAGGATCCTGTGTTGGTATAGCTCTTTATGATAAGGTAACTAAAATAGGCGGTCTCGCTCATATAATGCTTCCTGATAGCAAGCAGGCGAGAGCTGGACAGAATCCAGCAAAGTTTGCAGATACAGCTATTCCCATGCTTATAGAAAAGATGGAAAGAGCTGGAGCGTCAAGAAGCCGAATAGTAGCCAAGATAGCTGGAGGGGCACAGATGTTTTCATTTTCCGATAAGAATCTTCAGCTCAGTATAGGTAGGAGGAATGTGGAGACGGTCAAGAAGGTTCTTGCTTCTGAGAAAATTCCATTAGTCGCTGAGGATACAGGGGGGAATCACGGGAGATCGGTTGAGCTTCACACGGATACGGGAAAGCTTATAGTTAAGACCGTGGGGCATGGAATTAAGGAGCTTTGACGTTAGAAAATTACCTCTCCCTCCATGGTTAACTTTTTCTCTTATTGTAGGGCTGGGAGCGGGAAGTTTTGTTTTCTTGGTAAGCCTCGCTTCACCGGCTTCTTTCTTCTATTCTCTCTCACGGGGATTAATAGCATTCTTGATCTTCTTTGGAGAGAGTGTTTTTCTTATATACCTGTTCTCCAAATATGATGTTGATTCCTTGCTATTTGGGAGAAAAATAAAAGTAGACCTTAGGTCTTTGGCAAGTTTGAAGGATTTCGCTTGGGTGTATCGCTTAAAAAAGGAGGACAAGCTCGAAGGAGAGGAACCTTCGGGAGAGGAGGAGCCCCCACTTGAGAAGCTTTTATCCAAGCCCTCGGAGTTTGAGGAAAAGGTTGAGGAATTAACCGAGGTGGTGAGGAAAAAGCCGGAGTCTGCTGCTAAGGTTATAAGATTAATGATGGAGGAAGACTAATATGCGGGAAAATGAGACGAAGCTTTGGAGAGCTTATATTGAGACGAAGGATCCGAAGCTTAAGGAGGAGCTAATACGTAAATATTCCCCAATGGTGAAATATATAGTTTCAAGGTTAAAAGGTGCCTTGCCATCTGGTGTTGATGAGGAAGATCTTCTGAGTTTTGGCATAATGGGGCTTCTCGAGGCTATAGATAGGTTTAATCCGAATAGAAATGTTAAGTTTGAGACCTTTGCTTCCCTTAGGATAAAAGGAGCGATAATAGATGAGCTTAGAAGGCTTGGATGGATTCCACGAAGCGTTCAGGAGAAGATGAGAAGGCTGGAGGAGGCGAGGTTGACCCTCTTTAGCAAGCTTGGCAGGGATCCAACCGATGAGGAGGTCAGAAAGTTCCTGAATCTGTCTGAAAAGGAGTATGAAAAACTGCTTAATGATGTTAGAATTCTTACGCTTTTCCCGCTTGATTATCTGGTTGAGCTCGAGGATGAGGAAGTTCCCATTCAGGAGGTTATTAGCGATCCTACGCAGGTTCCTTTTGATCATGTGCTTGAGGAGGAAGAGCTCATTGAGGAGCTTGCTGAGGCTATAGCTCAGCTTCCAGAAAGGGAGAGACTCGTTATAACGCTTTATTATTATGAGGGCTTAACCTTAAGGGAAATAGGAGAGATAATAGGCTTCTCAGAAGCAAGGGCATGTCAGATTCACTCTTCGGCTATCTTGAAGCTTCGAACTCGCCTGAGAAAGCTAATGGAAGGCGGGGTTTCCGCCGAGAAAATAAGTGGGAGGTGAATTTATGAGCCCGGCTAAAATGGAGGTGAGGATTAGCGAGAACGAAATGGAAGCTTATCTCAAGATCAATTCCCCGGGTCCGAATGAGAGATTGCCTACCCTTGATGAAGTTCTCTCCTTTCTGGCAGAGGAGGGAGTTGTATTTGGTATACTTGAGGATTCGATAAAAAAGGCTCTCGAGACAGGAAGAATAGGGGAGTTTTTTCTCGTGGCGCGGGGGATTGATCCTGAGGATGGTGTAGATGGGTATATAGACTACAAGTTTAACAAGGATAGGGAGCTCAAGCCTGTTGTGCTTGAGGATGGAAGGGTTGATTATAGAAACTTAGAAAGCGTGGAAAACGTAGTTAAGGGACAGCTTCTTGCGGTTAAAGTGCCCTGCAAGCCAGGAAGGGATGGCAAAACAGTAACGGGAAAAGTAGTCAAGGCTTACAGGCCAAAGGATCCTAAGATGCCAGCGGGTAAAAATACCTGCGTTTCTGAGGATGGGCTGAAACTCTTCGCTAACTGCGACGGACATGTGACTTTTGAGGGCGGCAAAGTAATCGTTCATCCAGTATTCGTGAAACAGGGTGATGTAGACTATTCTATAGG
>JAGHDO010000015.1 GCA_021159885.1 Synergistota bacterium
CTTTTGTAGAGTTCTTCTATAAGGAGAAGTATCTCCTCCGGTAAGAATTTAGAAGCCGCGAAGAGCTTAACCCTTCGCGGCCTTATCCTTCGCAAAGACCAGAGCTCGCCAGGATATACATTCGCATCTATGAATATGATGAGATTGCTATCCTTTATCTCTTCTATGATTTCTGGGATAAGCTGGTGCACAAGAAAAACTCTAAATCCATCAATGTCTCGAAAGCTTGCTCTAAGTCTTGCTCCTATCCATATGCCAACCCCATCGTCTTTACGTGAATAGTTTCCATAACCTATTATAGATATCAGAGATCTCTCACCAGCTTCCTGAGCCCATTACCTTCTGAATCGTAGATCAAAATCTCAAGCGGCATTTTGCCGAGAGCGTGAGTTGCACATGAAAGACATGGGTCATAGCATCTTATCGCCACCTCAACCATGTTAAGGAATCCTTCCTTAACATCCGGTCCCTTTATATACTCCTTTGCCACGAGCTCAACTGCTTTATTCATAGCATTGTTGTTGTTAACGGTTGCCACTATAAGGTTAGCTTTAATAATTTCTCCAGATTCGTTTATCTTATAGTGGTGAATGAGCGTTCCTCTCGGAGCTTCGAGAACTCCAACTCCTTCCGGGTTAAAGTCTCTACTTACTGCTCTTAGCTCAGTCCCGGTTATATCTGGATCTTCCAGCAGTTCTTTTAGCTTTTCAGCAGCATGAAGAGCCTCTATCATCCTGGCATAATGATAGAAGAGGGAGCCTTCTGCTACGCGAGAGCCTATCATGTCTCGGAAGATCTTCAGCTCCTCTTTTGCTAAAGGCGTCGAGATATCATCACAACAGTTTATTCTTCCCAAGGGTCCCACGCGATAGCTTCCCTCGGGATATCCAAAGTCCTTATAAAACGGGAATTTCATGTAGGACCAGGGCTCGACCCATTCCCCTATTTTCTCAAGGTAGTTATCTTCGGAGAACTCATCGATAATTTTCCCTCTATAGTCGCAAAGCCTTATTTTACCATGGTACAAGTCAAGATTTCCCTTCTCGTCAACAAGACCCATGTAGAGAGACGGGAAAGAGGCGAAGTTTCTGAACTTATCTCCCCACTCCTCCGCCAGGTTTCTGATGAGCTTCACGGTATCTTTAAGCTCGCTTATGACCCAATCTATATCCTTAAGCAAGGAATCTCTTTCCTCAACGGATAGTCCTTTGCTCACTCCACCTGGTATCGCGAAACGGGGGTGAATTCTCTTACCTCCCAGGATCTTTATGACCTCTTGGCCATATTTCCTCAACTTAACACCTCTTAAAGCTAAATCTGGATGCTTCTCCACAACGCCAACTACATTTCTTATCTTAGGATCAGCATCCATACCAAAGAGCAGATCTGGGCTCGCCAAGTGGAAAAAGTGCAGTGAGTGAGACTGAACTATTTGTCCCATATGCATGAGCTCCCTCAGCTTCTTAGCGGTGGGAGGTATTTCAACGCCGAGAAGCTTATCCGTTGCTTTAGCAGACGCAAGGTGATGACTTACCGGGCATATACCACAGGCTCTCTGAGTAATAACTGGCATCTCCCAGAAGACTCTTCCCTCACAGAACTTTTCAAATCCTCTTACCTGAGTCACATGGAAGTAGGTCTTCTCTACCTCGCCAGCATCATTCAGATATATTGTAACCTTTCCATGACCCTCAACGCGAGTTACGGGAAATATTTCAAGCTTTTGAGCCATGTCTCCTACTCACCCCCTCGCTTATTCATATGATAGTAGCTCCGTCGGGATTACGGGTATCCTGCCCTCAAGGAGCTCCTTAAGAGCATACTCTATAGCGCGTGGATCTGGTGGACATCCGGGAATATAAACATCGACTTTTACGAACTGATCTATGGGCTTAACCGCTGGGAACAGTTCTGGGACGTCCACATGAGGGATAGTTTTCTTGGGATTTACCGTACTTTCCGTTTCTATATATACTCTCTTTAGAACATCTTCCTTCTTAAAGAAGTTCCTCATCGCAGGGATTCCTCCAAAGCAGGCACAATCTCCAAGAGCGATAAGTATCTTCGAATTCTCACGTATCTTCTTCAGAACCTCAAGCTGTTCCTCGTTCCCCACGGAACCTTCGACTATACCTACATCAACTGGGTGAAACTCCTTTATATCAGTTATAGGAGACGCATCAAACTCTATTTTTGAGAGAAGCTCAACAAGCTTTTCATCAAGATCCAGAAGGGACATATGACAGCCTGAGCAGCACTCGAGCCAGGTGCTGGCTATCTTTACCTTAGCCAATTTCATCTCCTCCTTTGCTTATAAGCGCTTCAAAAGATCTTCAGTTTCTATCTTTCCCAGCCCCATCGCATCAGCAAGCTCTGAAAGAAGCTCCCTTGCATTTTTAACCCCATCTTCTGCTTTTAATGGAGGAACGAACTTCTTGACTTCACCGTTAAGCAGTTTATATGTGCCTCCATTCTCAAGCCAGCTCTTAGCGGGTATAACAATATCCGCTATCTTCATCATAGGATCTATATAAGCTCCATGTAAGATTATCGTTTCATACCCTGCTTCTTTTCCTATAAGGGAGGGTGAGTAGCTGGAATCGATATCTCCGAGAAAGAGGAATAGAACCTTCTTTGGCTTTTCCTTTTCGGAACCGTTGGCGGAAGCAAGTCCCATATTCCA
>JAGHDO010000016.1 GCA_021159885.1 Synergistota bacterium
CTATAAGATAAACGAATCTGGAGAAATTATTAAAGCTAACCTTATAGTGGCAACCGTTAACAACAACAATGCTATGAATAAAGCAGTTGAGCTTGTAGCAAAGGAGTATATAAAGGGACCGGATGTTAAGGAAGGATTCCTTAACATGGTTGAGGTGGCGATAAGATGCTATGACCCATGTCTTTCATGTGCAACTCACGCTCTCGGTAAAATGCCGCTTGAGGTTTTGATCTACGATTCAGAAGGTAATGGGCTCAGGAAGCTGGTGAGAGATCTCTGATATCTATAATAGGTTATGGAAACTATTCACGTAAAGACGACGGAGTTGGTATATGGATAGGAGCAAGAATCAGGACAGGTTTTCGAAATATTGACAAAATCAAGGTTTTTCTTGCTCACCAGCTTATCCCAGAAATCATAGAAGAGATAAAGGATAGCAATCTCATCATATTCATAGATGCGAATGTATATCCTGGCGAGCTCTGGTCTTTGCGAAGGATAAGGCTGCGAAGGGTTAAGCTCTTCGCGGCTTCTAAATTCTTACCAGAGGAGATACTTCTCCTTATAGAAGAACTCTACAAAAGAACTCCTGAAGCATGGATTTTGAGCGTTAAGGGAAACGATTTTTCATTCGGGGCTGGCTTAACGCCAGAAACCAGGAGGTTGGCAATGGAGGCGGAAAAGCTTCTAAAGCATTTCTTAGAGGTGAGGATAACTTGCATGAATTCTCGTTAGCTGAATCTCTCTTAAAAGTAGCTTTAGAGGAAGCTGAAAAGCATGGAGCATCCAGAATACTCAGGATAAGAGTCAGGGCGGGTAAGCTTATGGGGGTTGTACCAGAGCTTCTTGATTTCGCGGTTAAATCCCTGTCGGAGGGCACGATAGCGGAAGGAGCTGTTCTCGAGCTGGAAGAAGTAGAGTTTAAAGGACACTGTCGGAACTGCGGAGCTCATTTCAGCGTTGAGGATTTCTGGGAAGTCTGTCCCAGATGCGGAAGCGACGAAATAGATATAAGCGGAGGAAATGAATTTGACCTCATAGGACTTGAAATAGAGGAGGGCGAAATCGAGGATGGAAATAAAGGTTGTAAGGAAGATCCTTGAAGCCAGCATAAGAGTTGCAGAAGCCAATAGGAGAATCTTAAAAGAGAGAGATATCAGGAGCTTTAACTTTATTGGCTCACCAGGAGCTGGAAAAACTTCTCTGATAGTCAAGATTATAGAGAAACTAAAAAAATATTATCGCATAGCTGTTATAGAGGGGGATCTTGCTACAGTGCGAGATGCTGAAGTCATAGCTAAAACAAATGTACCCGTTGTTCAAATAAACACGGAGGGAGCTTGCCATCTCGATGCAAACCTCGTTGGAAAGGCACTTGAGGAGCTTCCTCTCGAAAGCATAGATATTCTCTTCATAGAGAATGTTGGAAATCTGGTATGCCCCACGGCATTTGACCTTGGTGAAGATATCAAGATAGGGGTCTTAAGCGTTCCGGAGGGGGATGATAAACCGGAAAAATACCCAGTGATAGTTAAGGCCTCGAAAGGAATTGTGCTAAACAAGATAGACATGCTTCCTTACTTCAAATTCGATAAGGAAAGATTCTATTCACCTATAAGAAAACTTGCTCCGGATATGCCTGTGTTTGAGGTGTCCTGCGAAACGGGGGAGGGAATAGATGAGTTTGTAGACTGGATAATATCAAAAATAAGAAAGGAGGAAGCGAGATAGGATGCCCAAGAGGATACTTCTCCTCGCGGGGGATTTTGTGGAGGACTATGAAGCTATGGTTCCCTACCAGATGCTTCTTATGCTGGGATATGAGGTAGATACCGTCTGCCCTGACAAAAAGCCGGGGGATAGGGTAAAAACGGCAATACACGATTTCGAAGGGGATCAAACCTATACGGAAAAGCCGGGACATCTCTTCGCCATTACCAAGGATTTTAATGAGGTAAAGGTTGAGGATTATGATGGACTTGTTATACCAGGTGGGAGAGCTCCAGAGTATCTCAGAATGAATGAAAAGGTGGTGGAGCTCGTTAAGAGATTTGCTGAAGCAGGAAAGCCTATAGCTGCTATATGCCATGGGCCACAGCTTCTAACAGCTGCGAGAGTAATAAAAGAAAAGAAGATCTGCGCCTATCCTGCGGTTGCGACCGAGATAGAGCTCGCAGGTGCTACATATGTACCTCCGAATGAAACGTTCTCAAACGCCGTTGTAGACGGAATATTTATAACTGCGCCTGCCTGGCCTGCTCATCCCGAATGGATAAGAAAATTCGTGGAAGTCCTTGGTGCTAAGATAGAAATCTGAACTTTCTCTTCTAAAAAGGGTGGGGAGACACCCCACCCCTTTTTTAGATTATATGCCAAGCAGTAGCTTTAATAAGAAGATATACCTCCTTACCCACCTCGTTCAGCTTCATCTCAACGAATGACGATTGGGTTATAGACGCTTTAAATACTATCCCTTCAACATCAACATCAACTTCATAAAAGAAGCCCTTATGAATGAAATTCCTTATCTCTCCCCTGAGCACATTCCTTGCACTTGTTTTTGCAGGTTCAAGCGCAATTATTATATCCTCGGGTCTTATTCCAAGGGTAAATTTCTCCTTTTCAGGAACGAAACCAATTTCAACCCTTATCTTCCCCTCAAGTAAAACCTCACCGTTTTTAACTTCTGCTTTAAAGAGATTCTTCATTCCCACAAATTCAGCTACCTCCACCGAGTTTGGCTTCCAAAAAACCTCATCAGGTTTTCCTACTTGATAAATTTTTCCATCCTTTATTACACCGATTCTCGATGCCATACTCATTGCCTCACCAAAGCTGTGTGTAACCATAAGCGTGGTTGTCTTAGTTTGCTCTACTGTTTTCTTAATCAGCTCACCTAAGGTTCCTCTCAAGGGCGGATCTAAGGCACTTAAAGGCTCATCAAGCAGGAGAAGCTTAGGTTTTACTATTAGAGCTCTTGCCAGGGCGGCTCTTTGAGCCTCTCCTCCACTTATCTGATCGGGATATCTATCAAGTATACTCTCTATTTTAAGGCTTTTTATAAGCTTCTCGCTTAGATCAAGAAGATCTCTCCTCTGTCTCTTTCTAAATCTGAGCGGGAAGAGAATATTCTCATAGACGGTAAGATGAGGAAAGAGAGCATAGTCTTGATACACTATAGATATCCCTCTCTTCTCCGGAGGAAAATCAGTGATATCCACACCGTCTACAAATATTTTTCCACTCTTGGGCTTGAAAAGTCCCGCTATCGTCTCGAGTAAAACGGTTTTTCCTGCACCAGATGGACCGAGGATAACGAAAAATTCTCCATCCTCGATTTTGAGATCTATTCCCTTAAGCGAGAAATCCTCAAACTCTACCGATAATCCCTTGAGCTCAACCATCTTAATACCAAAAAGGAAGCTAAACAAACGAGTATTAATAGTACAGCAACAGGTCTTGAATATGCAAGTCCGTATCCTTCAAACCTGTGATAGACGAGGACGGGAGCGGTCATAGGATAGTAGGCCAGCACTATGACCGCTCCAAATTCGCTTATCGCCCTCGCTCCGCAAAGCGTCATTCCGGTTAGAAGGTGCCGCCAGCTTA
>JAGHDO010000017.1 GCA_021159885.1 Synergistota bacterium
GGAAGCCTGTTTAAAGCATATGCCATCATATCAGCTATGCACTCCTCACACTTGCAGACATCATCTCTATCCTTAAGAAGCTTTTCAAGGGTCTCCTTAACAACCCTTTCCATATAATTTCTTGGTATCTTATATTCTGACATCATATAAGTTTACCCCCTTCTCAGAAAGCTTTATTCAGGCTCAACGGGAAGATTAGCCCAATCTATGCCTCTGTAGGATCCCGTCCTTTCCTCAGAGCTATTATTCCACCAATAGCAACGAGAATCCAGTGGGAAGCATACCCAGTTATACTTAGAGTCATCATCATTTTCAGGATGAGCGCTGATATTCGTGGATTCACCACTTTCAGGCTGATAATTCTCAGTATTTGAATACGAGTTGCAACCATATATCTCCCCAGACCATTTTATTCCCACTTCCTTATGTTTAACGCTATTAACATGATCGAGCAAAATATCTCCTCCTAAAATGTAGACACCGTAATCGCTCTTCGGTTTCCACTCGCCCGCACTAAGGAAACCACCGTTAAGGTATATGTTTTTTAACAATCCGCTCAAAGCCTCGATTCTGACTCCATAGCCATATATAAAATCTCCGCTAAGCCTTACAAAGATATCCTTGACGACAAAATCACTCCCTGACAAGGTCAAAAAGGCACTTCCCATAAGGTTAGACGCTATATTAAAGCCGATTCCATAAAGAAGGATCCCTCTACCGGAAGCTAAAATCGCACTGGATGCACTTATTTGGGTATAATAGGGTCCCCACATGGCGAGAAAACCTAAACCATCGTTTAACAAAGAAAGCGACTCCCCAAGAGAGTATTCTCCCTGACCAAGCACCAAGCTTTCCCCATCTTTTAAAGCTCCTGAAAGCTCAGACAGGTCACTTCCAGAGAGGATTTCCATCTCATTCTCAAGCCTCATGGATTTACTTGCGACTCCTTTAAAAGCTCTGACATATGGATAGAGCCCTATCCTTAGACCTATATCTCCTCCGTCCGAGCCACTCTCGATAAATGGGTTATTCTTCGAAAAAATTAGCCTGTAAGATAAAGTATTAAATACCGACTTTATGACTCTACCATCTCCATCCTCGTAGAAATTATCTTCCTGAGATGGATCGACGGAAAAGTTGTACTCCCAATCAGTGCTTTCCCCCCACAATAAATTGTTTTTAACATCAACGCTTGAATCCTCTAAGCTAACCCAAACGCCATTAAGGTCAAAGCTCTCGCTAAAGCTCGGTTTACCCGCTGAATCAGCTACTATCTTTCTATACTTATGATCAAACACATCATTATAAACGTGAACCTCCGAACATCCGTTAAACCTCAGAAAGAGAACTTTCCCCATCCCCCCATAGATTCTCTTAAAAACGCAGTCGGTTATATCCAAGGAGGTAGAATTCCTAAAGCTCATAAATGCTTTCTCTTCACTTCCCTCCTTTCCACCACTTATGCCAAAGTAAAAACCGCTAATCTTTATCTCATATGATTCACTGAAACTCAAAATTCCATCATCCGATGAAGCCTCCTCCCAAACTATTGGCGAAAAGACAAACAAAGGTGTAAATATAGCACCCCATGCAGATAACATTTGAAAATGCTTTATACCAGTAAGCTCATGTTTCCTTCTAAGATACCAGAACCCTCTTCCAAAGACAGCTATGGCTGATCCATCTGGATTAGCAGAATAGTAGTTGGAAATTTCATCAAACAGAGAGTCCACATCGTGAAGATATTTGACGCTATAGCTGTCTCCACTCCTAAGAAGCAGTGCTATTTCTCCTCCCTTAGGAACCGGAATTGTACCTTCCCAATAGGACGAGGTTAAACCTATGCCTTTTTCATCGAGAGGTGAATTTTCATCGGGAACATAAGAATCCCAGTGTCTAAACCATTCTATTGCTTTACTTTCATGAACTGTAAGGCTATAATAGCTCCTAAACCTTGGATCTTCCTTAACAGGATTCACAAGATCAGCGGTCCCGATCACATCAGAATCGTTATTCCAAAAAAGACAGTTTTCAGCCTCAAAGCTTCCGCTTCCTATAAAGCCGACATGCCATATTCCAACGTTGTGATTAATTATCGCGCTATCTTTAACGGTAGCGTTAAATTGAGAAAACCATCCAGCCAGCTTAACCACATGAATTCCCATACTCGTAGCAGGCCACCAACCGCTTTCGTAATCGAGGTAGTTGCCTCCGTCAAGAATACAGCTCTCCATAGTAAGCTCCGAGCTCCCTTCCCATGGCATCAGGAAAAGTACACCTGATAGCAAGCTTCCTTCATATCTAACGAGATCCCTATTCTTAACGATACAATTTCTCATTGTCAATGAAGCATTTGTGCCATTAACGAGTACCGCTGAGGACTCAAGGTGCTTGACCCATCCCCAAAGGGATCCCTCCATCTCGGATCTATCTATTGGAGGAGATAGCCAAACTCCTTCTAACGTTAAACCAGCGTCCTGATTAACCAAAATGGTGGTTCGATAAGGCGAGGGTTTGACTTTCGTCTTCAATGGAACTATTCCCTCGATTTTAACCCAATGGGGACCCCACCCGAGAGCGCTTCTTAAGGTTATATTTCTTTCCATAATCTCCACACCGCAATAAACCCTCTTGAAATAAGACGTTTTACTCTTCCCCTTAAAGCTAATCTCCTTTTCACTCAACGGTACCATATAGACCCCAGGACCCAATATAACCGTCGAATTATCGTAGGAAGAATCAGCATTTATCAGATCAAAAGCCTTTTTCAAAGCGGGGCCTCCCCTATAGCCATACTTGCTCAATATGTTTACCGTAGAACCATCGCTTTTTCTTATGATCACCTCTCCAACTCCCACAAGCTCTGCGCTTATCCCCCCACTTGTCTTTTTTAAGCAGAGCGCAACAGGAAAGCGAGAAGCCTCCTTATCCCCCTCGAAGATGACCCCCTCTGAATAGAAATAAACCTTATCTGATTCTTCGCAAATCTTAACGTTCTCAACACGCATTGAAACCCCACCAACGGATGCCAACTCATGATCTGATATATAAGGAGACCAGCTAATGGAAAGGGAGGTAGCATCTTTACCATAGTACCATACGGGATTGGTTAGCGAAATCCCATTATTATCAGACTTATACTTAGCAATTGCTTCACCTATACCAGCCTCTGCAGTAAAGAAGCTCTGAGCTCCTCTAAGGTCAGATCTTGATAAAACTTCCTGCGCATTTGAAAGAAAGTAAAACCCAACTCCTACTATACCGAAAACTGCCATTATAATCAGAGCTAAGCTCAGCGCAGCAAACCCTCTCCTCATCACTAAACACCTCTTTTACCTTCTCAGGTATATAATAGTCGAAACCTCAAAGATCTTCCCTTTTCTATAACTCTTTCCCTCCGCTCCACCGGGGCCACTGAGCTTAAGATATATGTATACGCCCTTATTAGGCATATTAGTTTCCCCATAAAGAGAGGCATTCCCTGGAAGAAAACCAATCTTAAACTCTTCCACGCTGACCCAGTAAGGATCTCCCTCACCATCATAACCATCCGTTAAAGGCGTTGGTGAAGAACCATTTTTACATCTGCCAAGTATATACACATTTTCACCATCAGGTAACTTCTTGCCAGGATAGCAACCAAAGCAAACTACCGTAGCACCACTTGAAGTGATCTCAAGAATATCATGATTTTCGTCAGATATCAGGGTAGAGCAGGAAACCGTGGCTGATACCGTAATTCCCTCCGAAACCATTTCATTCCTTATCGTATCCAAGACTAACCTCGCATTTTGAATCATATCCTCGCGCGATATCCCATGACGATATACCCGAAAACCGCCGAGAAACGTTTGAACTAAAACAAGAGCGATAACTGCTATTATAGCCACGACTACGAGGGTTTCTACAAAGGTAAGGGCCCACCTTCTCACTCGGGCCTCACTCCCACGAGCTCAATGAATCTTTTGGGGCGATCATGCTCCCAAACTCTAACCTTTATCAGAAGCGCACCAGTCGAAGGAGTGGAAAGATCAACCATACAGCAATAGGAAATACCGTTATAAACGTTATTGTGGAACCCAGGAGACAAATATGAAGGTATTCTCGCCAAGTTAGTTTCGCTTCCAGAAAAAACCACTTGGGTTGGAAGTGGTTGTGGAAAATCAGCACCACTAACGCCATAGATGAGTTCATCAAGCTTCCCCTGAGCAAGCTTAAGCATAACGAAACGCGATGAGAGTCGTTCTCCCGAAAGAAGCGCTCCATAGAAAGCAGAGTAGAGGGCAAAAATCCCTATTGTTATCACTACCATTGTTATCAAAAGCTCCACCAAACTTAGCCCCTTTTTCAACTTAAAAGCCTCCAGTACAATTCTATCAAAAAGCTTCCCTTGAGAAAAGTTATACCACTGCCGAGCGCCAAAAATGGGCCAAAGGGCACTCTCTCTCCAAATTTCTTCAGCTTTAATATAAGGAGCATTCCAGCGACTGCGCCTCCCCCAAGAAAAGCGATAGCGATCGAGAGAACCGCTCCTTTCCAACCAAGCCAGAATCCCATAAGTGCCGCTATACCTATATCTCCCTCGCCCATACCCCCATTGGAAATGTAAAAAATCAATGCGATGATTCCAGCCCCATATATCGCTCCCTTAATAGAAAAGAATACCCCACTTAAACCATAATTTTTTAAGTTAAATAAGAGTCCAATCAAAGAACCAAGGTATATCGCTAAATCCATAACCTCCATAGTTTCAAGATCCACAAAAGCGATAAACTCAAGAATAGAAAAGAAGAAACATGAAAATATGAAATCAAAGCTTAATCCAAAGCTAAAATATGATATTAAAAACAGAAAAGCAGTAATAAGTTCTACGATGGGATAGCGAGGTGAAATTCGCGAGCCACAGTATCTACACTTCCCCCTAAGGAAAATATAGCTTAAAATTGGAATAAGATCGTACCAGCGAAGCGCATGACCACACGAGGGGCAAAAGGAAGGAGGATAAACGATGGATAAGCCCCGCGGCAATCTATATATACAAACATTTAAAAAGCTTCCTACCACAGAACCCAGTGTGAAAATGAAAATAGCCATCCATGTATCCGATCTCCATAAATCGATGGGAAAGAAAACCATCTTGCAGGGAGTGAACCTCCTTGTTAAAGAGGGCACAGTTCATGCCCTCGTTGGGTTAAACGGGGCGGGGAAAACAACGACGTTTAAGATACTATTAGGCCTCATGCATCCCGATAAAGGAAAGATAAAGCTTCTTGATAAAGCCCCTGGGAACCCTACTCTAAAGGATAGAATAGGATATCTGCCCGAAAATTTCAATCCCCCGAGAAATCTAACTGGTAGGGAATTGCTGCATTACATCAATATTATCCATGGAAAAAGAAGGAACACAGATGAAATTCTTAAAATGGTAGGCTTGGAAAAAGAGGGGAAAAAGTTAATAAAAGCTTTTTCCAGAGGGATGATCCAAAGATCAGGCATAGCTCAAGCCATGATCCATGACCCAGATCTTCTCATACTTGATGAGCCCTTTTCAGGCCTCGATCCAGCGGGAAGAATTGAACTCAAGGAAATCATGCTCAAACTCAAAAAAAGGGGGAAAACCATTCTTTTCAGCACTCACATACTCCAAGACGTAATCGACATTGGAGACAGCGCATCAATCATTCATAAGGGAAAAATCATTCTGACTGCATCGGTATCTGAACTCAGAGAAGTTCTTTCAGAAAAAGATTTTTTAAAGATGGTGATATCTCATGAAGGAAACGATAATGCTAACGTTAATAACGGTTAAGGAAGGGATAAGGAGCAAAACCATACAGTCTTCATTTATTGCTATAGCGTTCCTAACGCTATTCTCGGCATTTCTGAGCGTTCTCTCGCTCGACGAGCCGACAAGAACCTTCGGGATTTTCGCCGTATTCTTCATAAAGCTCATCTCGTTACTCTCGATGCTCTTTCTATCCCTCTACAGCATTTATAGCGATAGAGAGAGGGGAACGCTTCAGGTTTACATCTCGCATTTAAAGAGCAGAGGTTCGTATCTTAGGGGGAGAATATTAGGATTTCTGCTACTTTATGCGGGATATATCATCGCCTCTCTCATTCTTGCCTCCGCTGTAGCCATCGCATTTAAAATATCGAATTTATCCCTTCTAAGCAAGCTTCTGGTAAGCTTTCCTTCTATATTTTTAACATTTGTTCCTCTTATATCGATATCCTGTCTTTTCTACGTTTTGCTTCCTTCCTCGCTTCTCATAAACTTCGCACTTTGCTTAGGGATCTATTTGGCGGGAAACTTGACTACAGATGCCTACATATTTATCTCAGAGCTTAAAGCTCCTTTTCTAATGAGATTGGTAAGCAAAGTAGTTTACTACCTGCTTCCAAACTTCACACTGATAAAAAGTCATGAGCTTTTCTCATCGGTAGCTTACGCTATAAGCTACTCATGTGCCGTGCTAATGCTGGCAGAATCAATTTTCGAAAGGAGCGAAATTACATGAAGACCAAAATTGCAATAGGAATTCTATTTCTGACACTGTCCTTTTTTATATCAGAAAAAACAATTATAAAGTGCAAAACTATCAAGAGATTAACAGCCCCACCAAAGGGAGTAGAGAAACTATACGAGATCGCTTTCACATTTGAAAGAAAAGCGGCTTCACAATATCTCTTTATAAAAGCAATTTTGCACTACATGGAGAACTCTAATGTACCCTATAAAACGTTAGCTGAGATGTTGGTTTCAGCTTTCAGGCTCGATCCCAGATCGGAAGAGATACCTTCATTCACCGCAAATAACCTCACGCTTAGCAAAGAGGGATCGAGGACAGCCTCAAGGGCTCTTCGTAAAATGGCACTCTATCGTGAAGACTGGAGAATATGGGCTCAAATAGGCTTTATAAAGCTGTTTTATCTTGATGAACCCATTCAAGCTGAAAGGTGCATCAGAGTAGCGCTGAAATATCCAGGGGCATGTGAGTATCTGAGGGGACTTTTGATCCTTGCATTTTACAGAGGTAAAAAATACGAAGCAGGAATGAAATACATTCTCAATGAGTTAAAAAAGTGCAGGGACGAGAGAAAAAGATTCCTGCTTAAGAAAAAGCTGCTTTGGCTCACGCGATTAAATAACCTTGAAAAAGCAGTTAACCGCTTCCTTCGCTCTGAGGGGCGCTTTCCCTCATCCCTGCAGGAATTAGTCCAAAAGGGTTATATAGGAAAAATCCCCAGAGATCCCTGGGGAAAAGGATTCTACTGGGATGCCCAGGAACGAAGGGTCAAATCCCGACTATAGATATCCCCCCTGGGGGTACAGCGAGAATGCTCTTAAGCTCTGGCTTTTCCTCAAGCTCTTTCTTGAACTCCTCAGCCCTTAGAGGATTCACATAATTGGGATTCTCAAAAGAGTATTTAAACTTCGTGTGAATATCATACCTTCCCTCAAGTATAGCAACCACGTCCTCTACGAAAACGAGCTCTTCATCCGTTGGGATAACGAATATCTTAACTTGAGAATCGTCCGAATGTATAAAAGTCTCAGCGTTTCTCGTCCTCGAAAGGGCATTCTTAGAGGGATCATATTTTATTCCCCAGAACTCTAATCCTTCGAGAACCCCTCCCCTAACCTCCGGTGACATCTCGCCGACGCCCGCCGTAAAGACTATGGCATCAATCTCGCCGAGAGCGAAAGAGTAAGCCCCTATATATTTTTTCAATCTATAACATTCTATTTCGAAAGCCAGCTTAGCCCTCTCATCTCCAGAATTCATCGCAGAAATGATATCTCTTCTATCTATATACTTGCCAGTTATACCTAAAAGCCCGCTCTTCTTGTTAAGAAGCTTGTTCATCTCCTCCGGAGATAAATTTTCCTTCTCCATTATGTAAAGATCTATAGCAGCATCGTGATCGCCAGCTCTTGTCCCCATAACGAGTCCCTCAAGCGGGGTAAAACCCATGCTTGTATCGAATGAAATCCCCTTTTTAACCGCATTTGCGCTAACACCATTTCCTATGTGAAGTGAAACTATATTTGTCTCAAAAGGATCTTTCCCAAGAAGAACAGCAGCCCTCTTGGCAACATAAAGAAGGGATGTACCATGAAAACCATATCTTCTAACGCCATATTTCTCATACCACTCGTAAGGAAGAGCATAAATATAAGAGCTCGGCGGCATCGTTTGATGCCAGGCGGTATCCATAACTGCCACATGAGGAACTTCCGGAAGAAGCTCCTTAGCCGCCTCTATCCCCATTATATTTGGAGGATTGTGAAGAGGAGCGAGATCAGAAAGCCTCCTAAAGGTACGCATCGCCTCATCGTCTATGAGCACTGATCTTGCAAATTCCTCACCTCCATGAACCACTCTGTGGCCTACGGCATTAATCTTTCTAATATCTTCCACAACGCCATACTCCGAATGAAGAAGAAGATCAATTATGAGCTTTATCGCTTCCCTGTGATCCGGACACTCATGCTCCACTCTCACGCTATCTTTACCGTGCGGAGAGTGAACGCAGAAAGATCCCCCCACGGTAACCCGCTCAACTATACCTCTTACGAGGGGGAACTTCCGATTCCAATCATAAAGCATGTATTTAACGGACGAGCTTCCACAATTTAGCGTTAAAATGTACATAAAAGATCACCTCCTTAAGGCAATTATAACATAATCTTAGGGATCCCCAAGCATCTTTTTAACATCATCAAGCTTAAGTAGATCTGGATTCAAACCAACTGCCTTTCTAATATACCAGATTCCCTTCTCCCTCTCACCCGTTTGGATATAAAGCTTACCGAGGTTAAGATAAGCCTTAGCGTAATTTTTCCTAAGCGATATCGCCTTTAGTAAGGCCACCTCTGCCTCCTTAAACTTTCGCTTCTCCCTAAGAAGCACACCAAGGTTATGCCAAGCCCGGGCAAAATCGGGTTTAAGCTTAATGAGATATCTGTAAACCCTTTCAGCTTCCCTCATCCTCCCCGCCCTGAGATAAAGATTAGCGAGATTATAGATAGCATTCCAGTCGGTTTCTACATCGAGAAAACTCCTCCAATAAAGCATAGCTTTCTTAAAATCTCCAAGGTACGAATAAAACCTCGCTACGAAAAATATCGCTCTCGGCTCAAGAGGATCCAATCTATAGGCAAGCAGAGCTTCGTTCAAAAGTTTCTCAGCCTTAGCCTTACCTCCTCTTAATTTAAGCGTTTCGATCGTAATCTTGGCACACAAATACTGAGAGGCGAACGATCTTAATGAGTATGAAAAAGAAAACGCAGAGATAAAGATCACCAGCAGAGAAAATGCCCTTATAATGGATTTTCTCACCGAAAAAGTACTGAACTTGGGTTCTAAGGGATCGGAGAGACCAAATACGTGAGCCATCATTAGAATGAGATAAAAGCCATTTGCTGGTAGATGAAAGGGAAAGCTAAATAAAGCATGTATCAATCCTCCAGTAATTCCGCAGGATAGCGCAATGATCTTAAGCTTATTCACACCAAAGGGCTTTCCAATTAGATTCCATATTCGTCTATAAAGGTTCATAAGAAAAAGGAGAAAGAAAAGAAAGGCTGGTGTTCCCATCTCAGCCCATATCTGGAGATACTCGTTATGAGCCCTTTTAGCATTAAGAGGATACTCATCCGCTTTTAAAACCCCTGCCTGGTAAAGCAGATAGTTATAGCCAAATCTTCCAAGCCCCACCCCTCTGAGTGGATGAGTTCCTATAATATTTAGAGTCGCACGCCAGATGAGAACTCTTCCTGAGGTAGCGCTATACGGATTCTCGAATAGCTTGACCGTTCTCGAGAGATGAGCCAAGCCGTAAAACCTCGCAGTGCTTATTGGATTGGGAAAGGAATATATCACCGTTAAAAGAAGCATAAAAAGGAGAAGGAGACCTACTCTTCTTTTTCTCTTAAGCAGAAAGAGCCCCACCTTTCCCCTCCGCAGTAGAAGAAGGGTCAAACAGGAAGCAACTAATAGCCCAGTTAAAGCGCCACGACTTTGCATCATATAGAGGCTAACCCAAGAAATCAGAAGCGTTATCGAGTAAAAGATGAGCTTACTATGGGATTTCTCTTTCAAGAAAGGATAAAACGCCAGAGGGAAGAGGAGTATCTCCATGTCAGATGCGAAGTTTCTATGGCCAAGCGTTGAGAATATAGAGGATGGCCCTCCCCCTTTTGCACGTACGATGAAATATATTCCGTAGTATTGCATAAAAGCATATAGGGAAACAATAAAGAGCACGATCGTTGAGATCTTACCCAGAATAGAAAAAGCCTCGCGCTCCGATTCTCTAACCTCGTATCTCCAGAAGTAAAAAATTACATAATAGGTAAAGAAAAACGCTCCCATTCTGAGACTCATGAGAACGTTGTCAGAAGCAGTCAGAGAAACCAGCGTCCAGACAAAAAAAACAATTAAAAGAAGGTCTTCCTTCCAGAGGGAAATCTTTTCAGGAGGGGATCTAAAAAGATCGAAAAAATAAAGGATAGCGAGTAGCGAAACGCCAGCGCACAGCGTTATATATTTGATACCATCGCAATAATATGTCCATCTGGAGTAAGCTAAAGGAAGCGAAACGAGTAGAAAGATCCATATCAACCTTTTCATAGCTTAAAACCCCTCACGTTCCACCTCTTTACCAAGGCTCCCCAGAGAAGATCCGTCTCAGAAACCTTGACCTCACAAGCAGAGAAGAAACTCATGAGCGAGAAAAGAAGAGCGCCTCCGTGAGGGAATATGTAGGCTCTACCGGGATCAAACGGAAGAAGCAATTCTAACTCTCTCAAGGTAAGTTCTTTTAGCTCTCTGAGCTTTTCGTAAAGCCATAGTATATCTATGGTTTCACCGTGGACAGCTTTGATATCATATGAGGTAGCTTTCTTCCTCAAGAGTACGAGAGCAGATAGCGTACCCCCAATTCCCACAAAATTATCTATTCCTTGTGTCAATCGTCTAAGGTCTGAAGCTTCTTCCCTCCAGAAGGCCTCGAGAAAACAACATGCTTCATCGAGTTCCCTTCCAAATCTCTCCCTTATCTTCAACGCACCTATAGGAAAACTCCTTAAGATAAGATCCTCCTCCTTCTTCAAAGCTATCTCTGTGCTACCCCCTCCTATATCGAAAAGGAGATAGCTCCCTTCAATACCAATTCCCACTTCTACACCAAGAAGGTTCAGCAAGGCTTCTTCCTCACCACTGAGGAGATCCACAGACAATCCGCTCTCCTTCCTAAGGATTTTTAGAAAAAACCTACCATTCTTTGCCTCCCTTACCGCACTCGTAGCAAATCCATAGATTTCCCTAACCTCATAGCGTTTAAAAGCATCAAGTAGAGACTTGACCCCCTGAAGGGTTCTATAAATCGCCTCATCGGATAGCTTTCCACTCTTGGAAAGCCCTTCACCAAGTCTGGTAGTTATAATATCTCCTCTCATATATCTAAACTCTTTTCCTTCTTGAATCTCTCCTAAGAGCCCTCTTACGCTGTTGCTACCTATGTCTACTACACCTACCTTCAATATCTAACCCCCCGATATGATATAATTTCCAACATGAGAGATATACTCAACCTAAGTTACCCCGAGCTAATAAAGATATTAACCGAAAAGGGAGAAGAAAGCTACAGGGCATCTCAAATTTTCTCATGGATATATAAAAAGGGGACTTTTGAATTTAACGATATGACTGACCTGAGCAAAAAGCTCAGAGAGGAACTTAAGACGCAATTTAAACTTCAGCCCTTGAGAGTCATAGAGAGAAGAGTTTCAAAAGATGGAACAATAAAATATCTTCTTGGTCTACAAGACTCTCTATGCATCGAAAGCGTCATTATTCCCCATCCAAATAGAACAACCTACTGTATATCAACACAGGTGGGCTGTCCAGTAGGATGTCTTTTCTGCGCTACAGGTATGGCAGGTTTTAAGAGAAATCTTTCCTGTGGAGAGATCGTTAATCAGGTTCTTACATTGAGAATGGATTCAGGAAAATCCCCGAACAGGATAGTTTATATGGGTATGGGAGAACCATTTTTAAACTACGAAGAAACCATAAGAAGCCTACAGATTTTGACACATCCTGCTGGAATGAGCACGAGCACACGGAATATAACCGTTTCGACCGTGGGAATAGTTCCTAAAATCCGAGCTTTTGCTCACATTCATGGGGCATATAGATTAGCCCTTTCCCTTCACTCCGCTCGGCAAAGAAAAAGAGAGAAACTAATACCCATAGCTAAAAAATACAGGCTTTCAGATATAAAGCGAGCCCTAATCGCCTTTCAGAAAGAGAAGAAGAAAAGAATTACTATCGAATATGTAATGCTTAAGGGCTTTAACATCTCGAGGGAAGATGCTCTTTCCCTGCGGAATTTCGCTAAAGGTCTTAAGGTCTTTGTAAACCTTATACCCTTTAACCCTATTCCAGGATCTCCTTTCCGAAAACCTTCCCCTGGAGAGATATCCCGTTTCCATCAAATGCTCCTCGAGCTTGGAATAAACGCGGAGGTAAGAAGAGAAAAGGGAAGTGATATAGAAGCAGCATGCGGTCAGCTAAGAAGATATCTCCTTGAGAATCTCACGCAAAAGGCTTAAAGCCTTTTCTCGCTCCTCAAATAAATCAGAATGTTCTTTCCATTTATCCGGAGCATCATCAAATCGGTTATCACTATATCCATGCTATTCTCCTTCAGGAAATCAAGAGCTTTGATAAAATCTGAAAAACGAAAAAGTCAGAAGAGAATAGCTAAATTTGCCTCTTCTTATCATTCCCTCCATCAGCTTTAAATTAAATATTTGATCATCAATTAAAAGAATTTTATATCTAATCATTCCCCCCAAGAGAAAAATAAAAGAATAGAGGATAGCTTTCCCGCTATCCCCTATTCTCCTCTTTTTTCGATGGTGTCGGAGGCGGGATTTGAACCCGCACGGGCAAAAAGCCCACTGGATCCTGAGTCCAGCGCGTCTGCCAAGTTCCGCCACTCCGACACAAAATCTCCTTGAAATTGTAGCAAGAAGTTCTGCTCTAAGTCAAGCCCTCTTATGAAGAGAGCTCTACCCCCTAACCTTCTCCCAGACAAGCCTTAAAGCCTCACGAATAGCTTTTTCTTCAAGTCTTCCAACGGGAGTTGGTGTCTCAAGTATTCTTCCGGGAATTCTTATGTTCTCAAGAGAGAAACCATTGTCTATCTTAAACTTATACTTGGCTTTATGAATCTCCATCCCTATTTCCCTCAGGTCATCCTCGCTTAAATCAAATCCCACAAGCGACAAGGCTCTACACACTACATCAGGTTTATATATTCCTCTCGCAAAGAAGCATACAACGAGACTCGAAAGAATTTGTCTCCATCTTTCCTCTTCAAGAAGTCTCCTTGCCACCTCGCGCGGAGAGAGGTTCTCCTTAACGAGAACCTTCTGGTCAAGACTATACCCAGCGCAATCTAAGTGGCTATGCCTTGCCCCTATGAGAAAACCTATATGAGCTCCAGGACCAGTATGATAGCCCGGCATCTCGTTTCCTCCAAAAGCAAGCGCGAAATCCTTTCCACCATATATTCCCGAGACGTGCTCTACCCCCTTCGAAACGGCTTTAAAAAAATCGTTTGGAGCGCTCACTATAAGGTCCACAAAGGATATATATGAAGTATAATCTCCCCAAGAAAGCCGAATCCCCATCGTTTCTTTCTCACTTATCAAACCTCTTTCCTGTGCCTCGGTAGCCCACGCCAAAACAACCCCCGTTGTCATAGCATCAAGCCCCAAGCTTTCTATCCTATCCATGAGCTTAAGCAACCCCTCAGGGTCAGATCCTCCTATCATAGAACCCAAAGCATAAATAGGCTCATAGTCATAGGAAATCATCGAGGTTTTGTAAAAGTAAGACTCATCTTCATAAGGTTCTCTTAAAGCCGCTATGTGAACACACCCAACGGGGCAGTGAGAACACGCAAGCCTTCTGCCAAGGTAATCACGAGCAAACCTTTCTCCAGAGATTTCCTCAGCTTTTTCAAAGGACGCTTCTTTAAGATTCCTCGTAGGAAGACCACCGAACCCATTCAGGGGAATAACGTTCTGGGGTGTTCCAAGATCGTGATACTTTTTCATCACGGGAGATTCAACAGCTGACTTATATATCTCATCGTAAAGCTCTCTATAGGACCTCTTATCCTTTACAGAAAGCGAGCGTTTTCCAGAAACCACGATTGCCTTAAGCCTCTTACTACCGAAAACCGCTCCAAGCCCAAGCCTTCCAAAATGCCTGTAGGTTTCCGTGGTAACACATGCATAAGAAACGAGGCATTCTCCAGCCCTTCCTATCCTCATTATGGTTCTCAATCCTGCTCCTCCCTCGTTTTCCCTTATTATCCTTCCTACCGTAAAGGCACTTCTCATTCCCCAAAGAGCAGAAGCATCCCGGAAATAAACTCTATCCCCATGAATAGCGATATAAACTGGGGTTTTACTCGCACCTTTTATAACTATGGCGTCATATCCTGCCATCCTTATAGCTATAGCACTTCTACCACCAGCATGGCTTTCTCCCAAATTTCCCGTATGCGGAGACTTAAACATGGCTATCGTCTTAGACGCCATAGGGAAAAACCCCGTTAAAGGACCAACAGCGAAGACTATAGGATTCTCCGGAGAAAGCGGATCCACACCGTCGGGGCAATTTTCCCTTAAAAGCTGTATAGCCACTCCTGTGCCACCTATATATTTTTTAAACAGATCAGCCCTGCTCTCTAACCAAAACTTCTTCCTGCTTAAATCTATGTAAAGTACTCTATACATGATTAACGTTCCTCCTCCTTAAGTACCTCGAGAACTCCATGAGGGCAATAATTAGCACAATATCCACAGTGAGAACAGATCATGGGCTTGTTAGTTTCATCATCCCAGAAAACTGCACCTATAGGACAAGCTTCCTTACAATAGCCACAACCTATGCACTCATCAACCTTTAAAAGGACTCCTCCCTCAGGCTTAACCCTTAAAGCCCCCGTTGGACAAACTCTCGCACACGGAGGATCCTCACACCCCCTACAGACTATAACTACGAATCCTCTTTCCATTCCACCAACAGATCTCACACCTATACACGTCTTGGCTAAACCCGCTTCTCCAAACCTTCTCGCGCATGCAAACATACAGCTCTGGCAACCAACACATCTCTCAGTATCCACTACCGCTAATCTCAATCCTCTCCCCTCCAATCGCCTAAGCCCTTTTAAGTAGGAAACCATCAAAAAGCGGATCCTCAACCTCCCCGATAAGGAAATTAAAACCCCATATCCACGCGCTTCCAGTTATCTCGGGAATAACCGCCTTATAGTTTCCAACTTTAACCTCATCGATTACTTTAGCCCTAAATAGCGTACATGTTATACTCTCGTGCACGAATACCTCGCCCTTTTTAAGCTTACCCTTGGCATATAAGGTAGCTATTCGAGCCGAAGTACCGGTTCCACATGGAGACCTATCAACCGAACCCTCACCAAATATAACCACGTTTTTCATCGTCGCCTCAGGGTGAGTTGGTGGACCAGAGAACTCGACGAGCTCAACGGTCCTTATATGTTCCTTTTCCGGATGAACGACATCGAGCTTTTCGTTAAGAAGCTCTCTTATCCTCAACCCAAGCTTAATAAGCTGAGGAAGGTTTTCATTAGAAACCTCAAGACCGAGTTGAGAAGCTTCAACTATAGCATAAAAATTCCCCCCGAAAGCTATATCAAGCTTTATCCTTTTCTTCATCTCCGGAATTTCAAGCTCATAATCTGAAAGATAAAGAAACGAAGGTACGTTTATAAGAGAAACAACGTAAACGTCCCCTTTCTCTTCCTCAACCCTTCCCCTAACCAAACCAGCAGGGCTCTCCAAAACTATTTCCCGCTTTTTCTCCACCCACCCTAACTTAACGGCAGATGCTATTATCCCTATGCTTCCATGACCACACATATTAAGCGAACCACTCGTATCCATAAAAACCACGCCCAAGTCTGCCTCTGGATGAAAGGGTTCCGTTATCACCGCACCGAACATATCCGCATGTCCCCGAGGTTCCCTCATAAGAAAAGTTCTCCAATTCTTGAGCTTTTCCTCAAAATACTTCTTTTTCTCCGCCATGCTATTCCCCTTAAGAAGAGGCATACCACCAAGGACTATCCTCGTGGGCTCCCCCTCTGTATGAGTATCCAAAACTGCTACCGCCCTCCTTATCCTCACGCTCCAAGCACCTCCTTATCGATTCTTAACCTTGAAATAAGAAGCCTTCTTATGTTCCCGGGATTACTATATGGCGTTTTCACTATTATTCTTTCCTCATTAAGATCGATGACCATTCCAACATCAAGCAAGTCATCCATACCCTCAAGTCCCACCAGTGTACCCTTTATGGCCCCAAGCGTAAGCCATTCCATCTCAGGCTTGATATCAGACTCGGGATGATCAGAAAGCAAGCACCTCAAATTGCCATCCTCGCTCTCCGCCCATATTACCTTTACCCCAAGCTCAAGCGAAAGCTCATTCAAAGATCGCCTTGAAAGAGGCACCCCCACGCCAAAACGAGGAAATCCTCCTATTTCAAGAGAATCCCACGCGAGATCAATGTCTATAGAATCACTGAAATATTCCTTCCACCTCCTCGCTCGATTCATTCGTCTTTCCTCTTGACTTTTTTTCTTAACTCCCGGTGGAGATGGGATAACCTTAACCTTAGAATATCTCCGAGCATCTTGAACAAGATGAAGATATTCGCCTTCCTTCCCCAGAAAGATTACCAGGTCGGGCTTTATGAGAGATATCTTTCCCCTAATTAAAATGTAGCCATCCTTCCCCTTAACCAAACCTGAGGAATCGATTATAACCACGTCACTTCTTGAAAGAGCATATAAGACAAGATCATTAAGTCCCCATATCGTGGGCCATGTGAAAATGCCCCCGGGAGAGGTAGAACCTATAAAAGCAAGCTTAGCAGGAGGTATCTCAGACATACGCTCGACTCTCCTTTCTAAAAACCCCACACTGAGCGTTCCCGGAGGACCTATGTCAGATTGACCTGGATCCGCATCAACTATCGCTACGCTTCTACCTTCTGAAAGGAACTTATTAGCAAGAAATAGCGTGAATGTGGTTTTCCCCACATCGACTCCGCCTACTATGAGTATAACACCTTTAAAGTCTTTTAAGATTGAGCTCAAAAACCTTCTCCTCCCCCTTAAGAAGTATAGCGGACAATCCCGGATCAGGCGTTTCCCCAGATGCTATCTCAAGCCAGAATACCCCTTCCACCCTATCAACCCACATGCCAACTTCAAACTTCTCGGTTCTGACTATGACTATCCGAGGATCCTTTTCAGAAGTTTCCCCCTTAAAACCATACCTTTCACCTATGTCAACAACAGCACATATATTTCCTCTCAGGTTTATCACACCCTTTACGTGCGAAGGGGTATTAGGAACGGGAACGATTTCAGGAAATTCCCTTAAAACTTCAACCACGTTTTCGAGGGGAACGCTAAGCCTGTAGCCGTTAACGCGAAAAACGAGATAGCGCCACTTCACTCTTCTTTCTCTTCCTCCTTAAGCTCTATAGCAGTCGGTGTTTTTCCCCCACCTATCTTTGCCATCAAAGCTTCTATTTCTTCCGCCATTCTGTTTATATCCTGTATGGAAGCGGCCGCACGCTCCACATCCATGGCGCTCTCCCTACTCGCGTGGGATATTATCTCTATGGTGTGAGCTATATCTTCGCTAACCTTCGCCTGTTGGTTAGTCATTTCAGATATATCGTTAATTATCTTGGCCCCTTCCTTGACCGTTTCGATTATCTCATCCATTGCCTCGGAAGCCTCTCTCGCCAATCGAGTTCCTTCCTTAACCTTAGATATTTCCTCCTCCATTATCTTAACTATTTCCCCTGTCGCTCCCTGAATTTCCTCTATTATCTGAGCTATTGCCTTGCTTGATTTTTCAGTCCGTTCAGCGAGCTTGGTAACCTCCTCAGCAACCACAGCAAAGCCCTTACCATATTCACCAGCTCGTGCTGCTTCTATGGTTCCGTTTAGCGCCAGGAGATTCGTTTGTATAGCTATTTCATTTATCAGCTCTGTGATTTTACCTATCTCTCTCGATCTCTGATAGAGGTCATTAACTATCCTTGAAGCCTTAGCTACTATATCGTTGATATCCTCAACGCTATTTAAGCTTTGCTTAACCGCTTTTCCACCTCTCTGAGCGGTATCAACAACCCTCTCAGCAAAATTCGCCATGTTTTGCGTGTTGTCTGCTATCTCACCTATAGAGTTGCTGAGCTCCTCTATAGAGGCAGCTGCATCGCTTATCTGAGCAGCGACTTCCTGAGATCGCGCGGTTATGTTTTCCAAAGAAGCACTTATTCTGTTCGTGCCCTCGATCAATCGAGCGGATGTCTCTCTCAGCTCAAATATTATCCCTCTTATAAACCTTATAAAATTAAAAACCGCATCGCTAACGGAAGAAAATATACTCTCCCTCTGAGATACCTCTATCTCAAGCTCTCCCTCTGAAAAACGCCTAAGAGGCATCAAAAGTCTTTCAAGCGCTCTATATACCCCGCTAAAGAAGAAAATGTAAAGCATCAAAACGACTGCGTATATGGAAATAACGTAAACAGCGAGTTTCGTTATCTTTTCCCTATCTGGCCTCAATATGAAAACTTGTGGAATATCATAGATAGCAAACATCTTAAGAGATGGAATGGGTTCCACGAAATAAACTTTACCCTCAAGGCTCTCCTCAAGCTCCCTTAAACCGGTTTTCCTCAGGAAACTGAGTGATGGGATCTCATCTATAAACTTCCGAATCTCGTTCCTATTCAAAGACCACAGAACCCTTCCATACCTGTCAATAAGAGTGAAATCTATTCCCTTAGCCTTAACCAGCCTATCTATCGAAAGAACAAGCTTGCAAAGCTCTCTTCCTCTGATCTCCAAAAGATACAACTCCTCCCTAAGCTCCTTCGAGTAAAAGGCTATCTCTTTCCCCCCTTCAGGAACGCTAATCAGAAAAACGTCAGGTACACCATCTCTAACGAATACCTTTCTTCCTTCATCGCCGTAAAAGATTACAGCTAACAGGAAAGGATTAGCTCCAAAGGCAGCGTTAACAGCAGACTCGCTCCGATGATCTATTTCAAGAAAGTATTTTCTCACGCTTGCTATATCTCCGTCCAACCCTTTAACTTTAGTCTCAAAGATACTTTTTTCATATATCTTTCTTTTCTCTAAGACATCACTCTGGAGCGATCTAACAAGCAAAACGGCACCGACGATAGATAAAGTAGCAACTAAAATGGAAAATAGCAGCATCCTTCTTTTAAGAGGCTGCAACATGCTTAACCTCCTCCTTCCAATACCAATTGAATATATATGGAACATCCAGTATAAAGGCTATACTGCCATCACCGAGTATGGCAGCCCCCTCTATACCGGGAACCCTTCCTAAGTAATCCCCTAATCTCTTAACTACTATTTCGCGCTTACCTAATAAAGATTCCACTTTCAATCCTACTCTCTTGCCCTCAGAACGTAGGAGAACCACGAGGTAAAAATCCCTTTCCTCCCTTTCACCAGACACTCCCAAAAGATCCTCAAAGGATAGAAGCGGCACATAAAGATTTCTCCAGAAAAACGCAGGACCCGTAGAAAGCATTACCACATCCTCTTGTCTAACTCTTAAAACTTCCTCAACGGATGAAAGAGGTATCAGAAATTTCCTTCCTCCCCATTCCATCAGTAAATCAACCACTATGGCTAAGGTCATAGGGAGCTTTATAGTAAAGCGTGTTCCCTTTCCCTCCACAGTAAAAACCTCAATCGTTCCCCCAAGCTTCTCAACCTGATCCTTAACAACATCCATTCCAACGCCTCTCCCAGAAACCTCGGTTATTCTCTTAGCGGTACTAAAACCGGGAATAAAAAGAGCTTTGAGTAAATCCTTCTCAGACATCTTGGCTACAGTTTCAGATGGGAATTCCCCAATTTCAAGGAGCTTTCTTCTGACAGCCTCAAGATCTATTCCTCTTCCATCATCCTCCACCTCTATTATAACTCTGCCTTCCATATGATACGCTCTAACAGTTATCTTACCTTTTCTGCTTTTCCCCATAGCTTTTCTTTCCTCGGGAGGCTCTATCCCATGATCTACCGCATTTCTCAATATATGAACCATAGGTTCGTACATCCCCTCAACGAGGTTCTTGTCTATCTCCGTATCCTCACCCTCGATCAGCAAATCAACCTCCTTACCAAGTTTAAGGGCAAGCTCCTTAACCACGCGAGGAAAGCGTGAAAAAAGATGCCGTATTGAAACCATTCTCATTGACATTACCTCTTCCCTTATATCTGAAACCACTCTGTTCAGGAAAGAAACTACCTCCTCAAGCTTTTCACTCTCATGCTCTCGTGCAACCTGAAGAAGCCTGTTCCTCCCTATGACAAGCTCACTGACAAGATCCATAAGCGAGTCAAGCTTTTTTACATCAACCTTTATTGAAAAAAGCTTTATTTTCCTTGAATTCTCAGGGATAAGCGCCTCCTCAGAAGGCGCTTTTTCCGCATTGATCTTCTTCTCTTCGCCTCGAGAGATGATCTCTTCGACCTTTTTTCTAAAAGCTCCCGAGTCAATTTCCTTTCCATCTAATCCATCTCTTAAGGCTGAAAGCATTTCAAAAAACAAAGAAAGCAATTCTTGAGAAAAAGATATCTTATCATCGCGAAGTTGTTGTAAAATATCCTCTAAGATATGAGCAAGCTCTGTGATCCTTTCCAAATTGAAAAAGGATGCAGTTCCTTTTAAAGTATGGGCTGCACGAAAGAGAGAGTTTATGATATCCTTATTAAGAGGGTCTCTCTCAAGCGATAGTAGACCCTCTTCGAGCTGCAGAAGAATATCTTCGGCTTCGTTCTTAAAATCCTCCAAAAACTCGGAGGTATCTATCTGGAAATCATCCATCGGCAAGAAAACATCACCTCTTCTGAAGGGAGGGATTTAGGGTTGGAGGAAATATTAGAGAAACTGAGAGCAAGCGATGAAGAAACGGTTAAAAAAGCCCTCTTCGAAATTTTAGAAGGTGAGGTAAAAGTACCCATATCATCGCTATCCGACGTGCTAAATCGCTTCGAAAGCGGAGTAATCAAACTGCTTGCTATAAACGCTTTGGAAAAGCTCGATTCAGAAGAAGGTGCCAAGGCTCTCTTAGACTTCATTCTATCCTCCCCTCCAAGCTTTCACAGACAAGCTGCACAATCTTCCTTTGCCAAGCTTTGTAAAAAGTTTCCTAAGCTCGTACTTCACGGGCTGAGGAATTCTGAAAAGGACATTGACCTTTTTTCCTACTTCACGGAGCTTGCAGGAAACATAAAGCTCCGTGAAGCTATTCCTATCATCCTACAGAAATGGAACCTCAAGGATCAAAATATTAGCATAGCCATAATAAATGCACTAGGAGAGATCGAAGGCTCTGAAGCCATCCCCTATCTAATCGACGCCTTAAGAAGCGGAGATGAGTGGATCGCTTCTGCCGCTGCAAACGCACTCGGAAAGATAAACCATCCTTCTGCAATTGATACGCTTATAGAAATTCTCAGGGATCCAGAATGCCCCAAAACGGTATGCTTCTTCACCATAGAAGCTCTTGGAGAACTCAGAGCTTCTAAGGCAACTTCCGATCTCGTTAGATTCTTCAGAAGGAGCGAAGATTTAACCTTAAAGAGTACAGCCTTAAGAGCGCTCATAAAGATAGGAGAAAGCGCCGTTGAAAAGCTAATCCCATACCTCAAAAATAGAGACAGCAATGTCAGAATCCTAACCGCTACCGTATTAGGTTATATCAAGGACCCATTTGCCCTCCCCTACCTAAGCGAATTGCTTAATGACCCCCATGTTAACGTCAGATATGCCGTTGTGGAAGCTATAGCCAGAATCGATGGCGAAGACGCTTTCCCACTCTTGCTTGAAGCATTAAACGATGAAGATGACACCGTTGCAGCTGTCGCATTAGACGGTCTATCTCACTATCCCGAGAAAGCCATCGATTCCCTTAATATTATAGTTAAAAGAGCGACGAAAAGCTACCTTCGCAAGACTTTCCTTATAGAGCTTCTTTCCAAGATTAAGAATGATCGAGCTATAGAGGAGCTTAAAAAGCTGTGCGAGGACGAGGAAGTGAGAGATTTAGCTAAGGAGGCGCTCGAGGAGGTGAAGTCCTAATGGATGTACGCTATATAAATCCCTTCGTAACGGCAGCGTTCAACGTCATACAACAGGTTGCGGGAATCACACCTGAGAGAGGTCAGCTATCCCTTAAAGAAGCCCCGGTACCAGGACATGACGTAGCGGTTATTATAGGGGTCACGGGAGACTTAAGGGGGCAAGTGGTATACAGCCTACCCATGGAAACCGCTAAAAGATTGGCATCCGCCATGATGATGGGGATGGAAGCAAACGAATTTAACGACTTGGCAAGAAGCGCTATTGGAGAGCTTGCCAACATGATCTCCGGAAATGCTGCAATGGAGCTAAGCATGTTAGGGCAGAAGATAGATATAGCGCCTCCTGCCCTTGTGGTAGGAAAAGATTTATCTATAAACCTAAACAAGATACCGACGATTGTAGTTCCACTGATACTTCCGTTTGGAACCTTAGAGATAAACATAGCCCTGCAGTTATAAACTTAAGGGGGGTGAGCTAAATGAAGGTCTTAGTGGTAGATGATTCCCCAACCATAAGAAAGATTCTCAAAAATATTTTAAGAAAGCATGGAATAGAAGTCGAGGAAGCTTCAGGAGGGAATGAGGGGCTTCAAAAGCTTTTGAAGAATAAGGAAATCAAGCTCATCATTTCGGATCTTAACATGCCCGAAATGAGTGGCATAGAATTTATAAAGAGAGCTCGCGAGACGAAGCCCTCTATACGAGTGGCCATTCTCTCAACAGAGGAGGAAAAACACCTGGTTAAGGATGTAGAGGCCGACGCTTATTTCGTTAAGCCACCTAACATACCAGAGTTCGTCAAGAAGGTCAAGGAGCTCCTTCTCTCCGCAGAGAAGGCTTCTTAAAGCATCCAGAAAGGGGTATCTTTTCGGGGTTTTCACGAAGAAAGGCAATATATTGCTCCATCAAACGATTTCGGGGCTTCTCTCTGCCAAGCAGGGAAGAAAGCCTCTCCATAAGGGAGGTGGTTCTAATGGCTTTAGGCTCACGCGCAGTGGATAAAAGCAACGATCGCAGATACGCCTGCTCCTTCTCTATTCTCTCAAGCCTATCATTTATAGCTGAAAGCTCTCCTATCATGAGTTCAAGAAGCTCTTTTATAACACTAAGCATTTCTCGAGTCTCTTCTGACATATACCCGACCACCTCCTTGAAAATTATACCACTTTTATGAGATTATAAAAGGGGAGATATAGGGATGAGTGAAAGCTACTCGCAGTTAACTGAAAGAACGCTACCAATCCCAGAGGAAAACAGAGTTATAATAAGAAACCTCCATGGTGGAATCAATCTAAAAACATGGAGTTTAAAGGAAATAAAGATCACCATGAGGAAAGAGATCTTTGGAGAAATACCCAAGCGAGAGGCAGAGCATCGCTTAAAGCGAATAGAGCTAAAGGAGAAAAGCAAGGAAGATGTAAAGATAATTGAAGTGATGGCTCCTCTTTTCATCTTCACACCAGGAGTGAAAATCAGGGTAGATTTGGATATCGTGGCTCCTCCTTATCTCAATCTCGAAATAGACACTGGAATGCAGAAGTTAAATGGAAGCAAGCTTGAGGGAGATGTAAGCTTGTCTTACAGGGAAAAGTTATCTACACATGTTAAAAACGTTAAGGGAAACGTAAACATATCCTCAGATTCGGCAGATGTCGTAATTGAAAGCTCGGAGGGAAAGATCTCCGTTGAGAGCTCAAGCGGAAATCTAATTTTGAAAAACGTTGCCGGTGAGCTAAGCATCATGACCAGCAGTGGAAACATCGTAGTAGAAGGAGGAAAAGGAATTCTTTTGCTAAAAACGAGATGCGGAAATATGACCTTAATAGATATAGAATCTCTTATTCTCGAAGCAGATAGCACGAGTGGGAACATCACAATAGACATTCGTCCTCTTGAGGAAGGGAACTACCGAATCGAAACCTTATCCGGAGCCATCCGAATAAAGCTTCCTTTTCATTCATCATGCTTCGTAAAATTTGAGACAAAATGTGGTAAAATCTTTAGTGAACCATTATTTAATATAGAAGAAGATGTCATAAAACTTGGAACCGGCGAGGGAAAGATGAACCTTAAAACCTCGTCAGGAGATATTTATATATTACATGGATTCATAGGAGAGGAAAATGCGCCGTCTGATAGCTAAGATTTTTGGTTCGGAATCTGAAAAAACTCATAAAACGGTTGCCCCAGTGAAAGGCAGCCTTAAAGATAGATCCCTTGAGAAGGAAGAAACCACCCCTAAGGGAGGAATGAACATGGTAACGGAAAGTGTGGTGAGAAGTGAAGCTCTTATAGAGCATACCGAACCGTTTGAGAAGCTTCTCTTGGTATCGGAAAACGCCCTTTTATCATGCACCAGTAAGGCAGGAGACATCATAGTGAAATCGTGGGATCAAATGCTCCTTAAGATCACTGCGGTAAAGCACACATGGGGCAAGACAAAAAGAGAAGCACAAGAATTAACTAAGGAAGTCGAGATCAGAATCATTCAGAGAGATGAGAATATATCCGTAGAAACCATTATTCCTGAAAACGATGGCAAAAGAATGGGATACGTTAGTTTTAGAATCTTTGTCCCTAAGAGCCTGAATATAGCAATAGAGGCGGAGGAGAGTAACGTCTTTATAAGTGATTTAAGCAAAAACCTGAAGGTTAAAACATCTTCGGGAAACGTTTTCATAAGAAATATCGCAGGGAGCGTTCATGCTCAGACCTCCTCCGGAAATTTAATGATAAGTAACATAGGAGAAAACGTAACCGTAATCACGGAGAAGGGAGAAGTCCATTTAGAAAACGTGAGCGGGAATGTGGATGTGGAAAGTTCCGAAGGAAATGTTAAAGTCTTCCATGTCAGGCAGAACGCCACAGTAAGCTCAAATAGTGGAAACATATCCATATTTGACATTAAGGGAAGCGCTGAAATAAAAGCTATGAAGACAAGCATCATCGGAGAGCATATTGAGAGAAACCTCAACGTAATCGTTGAGGAAGGTGACATGCTACTCGACGATATAGAGGGAAACATAACCATACATTTTAAACAGGGATCTTTAACGCTTGGAAATAAGCACTCCTACAGAGTAGAGTTATCTTCAAATAGCGGGGATATAAATCTCGATACCGTTATAAAGGAAAATGGCAGATATATAGTAGAGACTTCTGAGGGAACCATAAATGTAAAGATTCCTACAGATGCCTCAACCGCTATAGTAGCTAAGACCATAAAGGGTACAATTTCATGCGAACTTCCCCTGATAGTTACACAAAGCAGTAGAGATGAACTTACTGGAATATTAAATCAATACAAGGCCCTCGTTAAACTAACCACCTCCGAGGGGGATATAAACATAAGAAAGAAATGATAATAAAGGGGGGCTTCCTCGAGGAAGCCCCCCTTTACGCATCCCACCTTACTCGATTGGCGTAAAGCGAGAGCTAAGTTTCTCAAGCACATGGGGAAGCGTTGTATATTCCATTTGTTCCTCAGACAGCCTGTGAGGCTGGAATGGACCATGCAATCTCATGTAATCCGCGATCTCATTAGCCCATCTTCTTGCTCTATCAAAAGCTACATCATCAAACAGATCCACTGGTCCTAAAAGCTTGCCGTTTTTAAGCTGAAAGCCAAGCGCTATAATACGGGGTGGACCATCAAACCTGCTTGGATTGGCATCTTTTTCTGAAACCGGCATTAGCGGTCCCCAGTGAGATCCCCTCATCCATCCAGCCACAAGTTGAGGGAACGCGAAGGGTTCAAGGACCTCTCCAACCGCAGGGAGCCCTCCTTGACACCTTACCAAGGCAACGGGATCGTCCTTACCCACATACTCTCCCGCTATAAAGTTCAGCTTCTCTGTACTCACCACTGCAGCTAATAGACCATCCTTTCTATAGATTCGCTTTATAGCATAGCGATCCCTGTTTCCTATAAGAGCAAGAAGATCATACATTTCCTCAGGCGCTTTTAAGGAAATCTTTTTTCCACCTATCAAATCATGCACCTCAAAGATAAACCCCTGTGTTAGCTTCTTGTCTATCACGAGCCCAGCTGTATTAAATGGATCCGCAAATATCTTAAACAAGGGAAGGTTGAAAGCGGCTGGATCGGTCTTATCGCACATGAACGCAACTATTGATTCCGCTCCTCTTTCTTCAAATTCCATCTCAGCGCATCCCGGTCCCAATCCCCGAATATTTCCTGAGAAGGCATCTGCCAGAAGATCCTGCCCTGCTCCATAAAGCTTATCCTCAATAGCTACATTAGCAGCTCTCTCGAACGTAGACCAGGCAAGAGCGTGAATCTCCTCACTATCCACCCCCTTATGATGGGTCATCAAAAGCTGAATATCGTCCCCGCACCTGGTAACGTAATAATCTACTATTAACTCACCTTTTACCTCCTCTAAACATTCCTTACACTTCTCAACCAATTTCCTCGGCGCCTGCGTGTGTCCCGGAAAGCTACCAATATCAGCTTTGATCAGAGAGACCGTAATCATGTACGTTGCAACCTCCTTCCATTTACTTTTATTCAAATTCATTTTACAATAAAAGAGAGACATTATCAAGAAAGGAGGCTCAATGATTGAAAAGACTTCTCTTAATAGACGGCCACAGCCTGCTTTACAGGGCTTTCTATGCGCTTCCTCCCTTAGGCACAAGAGATGGCTTTCCTTCAAATGCGGTATACGGCTTCCTAAGAATGTTAATAAAGCTTCTAAAGGAATATAAGCCTAACTACGGCGCGGTTGCCTTTGACACCCCGAAACCCACCTTCAGACATAGAGAGTTTAAGGAATATAAGATAAAAAGACCCGAAATGCCAGATAAGCTTAGACCTCAAATAGAGGTAGCAAAGGAAATCATTCGAGCCATGGGTATAAAAACGATAGAAATGGAGGGCTTCGAAGCTGATGATATCATAGGAACAATTTCACTCAAAGCAGAGGGAGAGGGACTCGAGGTTTTCATCGTCAGTGGCGATAGAGACGCCTTACAACTCGCAAGCGATAGAACTAAAATTATAAGAACTATCAAAGGAATATCAGATATAGAGATCTATGATCGCAATAGAGTAATTCAGGAATATGGCGTGGACCCCTCGAAAATCCCACATCTTATAGCCCTTAAGGGAGATCAATCAGATGATATACCGGGAATTCCATCCATAGGAATGAAGAGAGCCCAGAGCCTCCTTAATAGATACGGGGACATCGACGGTATTATCTCAAGGTCAGACTTAAAGATAATAAAGGAAAATGAGGAAAAGCTTAGGCTTTACTTATCGATAGCGACTATAAAAAGAGATGCTCCTATAGATATAAAAATAGAAAACCTTAAGATACTGCCCCCTCGGAAAGAAATCCTATTTGGTCTTCTTAAAAGACTGGAATTTCACAGTTTTCTGAAGGAGCTGGGGTTGACCAAAGAAGAGATAAAGATCGAAGAAAGATTTCCACATACCATTATCGAAAGCGAAAGAGAAATTAGGGAAGCTCTCACCAAGCTTTCTAAAGCTCGAGAGATCTATATAAACGTTATGTCAACCGATCATCCCCCCATGTGGGCAAGCATAAGAGGCTTCTGTCTCGCAAGTGAAGAGAGAGCCTTCATATTCCTCACGCATCGCTTCTCTACATTCGAAATCCTTAACAATATCCATTATATCCTCACTTCCCACATTCCTAAGATAGGACACGATCTTAAGAGAAATCTCGTGCTTATTAAAAGAGAGGGATTCAACATCAAGAATATCGATTTCGATGTATCTCTTGCCTCATACCTGCTTGACTCAACCAAATCCTCTCATACCATTGAAGCCTTAGCTTTGTCACACCTCGAGAAATACTTACCCGAGGGAAATGAAATCGTTAGAGCAGCTGAAGAAGCAGGAACCTGCCTCTCGATCAGAAAGGAACTTCAAGAGGAGCTCGAAAAGGAAGGGCTATGGACGCTATTTAAGGAAGTTGAGCTTCCCTTAACAAACGTTCTAGCAGAAATGGAAGTTGAGGGAATAAGGTTAGATGAAAGAGAGCTATCAGCACTTGAGATAGAGATAGAACGGGAAATTGAGAGAATAGAAAATGAAATTTTTCTAACGGTTGGGAAAAGATTCAATATAAACTCCCCCAAACAGCTCTCAGAGGTACTCTACGATCATCTTGGACTATCTCCACCTGGAAAGAGAAAAAAGCGATCTACAGATGCACAAACGCTTACGGAGCTCATAAGAGCGGGAGGTCCTTACAAAGAAGTTATCGAGAAGATACTCCTATACCGAGGTTTAATGAAGCTAAAAAGCTCATATATATCTAATCTTCCAAAGCTCATTCACCCCAAAACGAGATGTATTCATACCGTCTTTAATCAGACTATAACTGCAACAGGGAGACTCTCCTCAAGTGATCCAAATCTTCAGAATATCCCCATAAGATCTCCTATAGGAAAGGCTATAAGAAAGGCTTTTACGGTTAAGAAGGAAGAAAACATTCTTATTTCAGCGGATTATTCACAAATAGAGTTAAGGATACTCGCCCACTTCTCGGGCGAGCCCAGGTTGCTTGAAGCTTTTGAAAGGGACATCGATATCCATGCCAGAACCGCAGCGGAGATTTTCGGCGTAGATGAAAAAAACGTAACGCCAGAGCAAAGAAGAATAGCCAAAGTTATAAACTTTGGAATAATATATGGTATGAGTCCTCACGGTTTAGCTCAAGAGCTTGGAATATCGAGGTCAGAAGCGGAAAGCTATATAAAAAGATACTTTTCCAGATATCCCAGAGTTAAGGAATATATAGAAAGTTTGATCAGTGAGACAAGGGAAAAGGGATACGTTAAGACGATTCTCGGAAGAAAGAGAAAGATCGAAGGGCTTAATAGCAGGTACAAAAAGCTAAGAGAACAGGCAGAAAGATACGCAATAAATACCCCTATGCAGGGAAGCGCCGCGGATATAATAAAGCTCGCTATGGTGAAGCTACATAGCGAGCTCAAGAGCTTTAAGATGCTCCTTCAAATCCACGATGAGTTGCTTTTCGAAGGACCTGAAGATAAGCTTTCTGACGAAGTTGAAAAGATAAAAAGCATTATGACAAACGCTGTTAGGCTATCGGTTCCACTAAAGGTTAGCATTAAGATCGGGAAAAATTGGGGAAATATGGTAAACTACCCTTAGGGAGGTGTTTTTAAGTGAGAGTTTTATTAGCTGTTCCTCCAACGCCGAGTACTCTCAAGAGAATCCTCGGAACGGGAGCTCCCCCCTTAGGCATAAGCTATCTTGCAGCCTACATAAGGGAAGCTGGACATGAGGTGAAACTTATAGACGGATTTGAAGAGGGTTTAAGCAGAAACGAGCTTATAGAGAGGATCAAAAGATTTTCTCCCGATGTAGTCGGAATAAGCACGCTCACTGCAAATTTATACAGAGGATACCAAATGGCAAAGGTAATAAAAGAAGTCAACGACAAAATAAAGATCCTTATGGGAGGACCGCACGTCAGCTTTATACCGGAAGAAAGCCTAAAGGAGTGCCCCTATGTAGATGTGATAGTAAGGGGGGAGGGAGAAATAACCCTTCTTGAGCTTCTTCAAGAACTCGAAAAGAAAGAACCCAATTTAAAAAACGTTAAAGGCATAACATGGAGAGAAAAAAACGGGAAAATAATTTCAAATCCCCCCAGAGCTCCCATTGAGGATCTTGACACACTTCCATTCCCAGCATATGATCTTCTACCAATGGATAGATATAAAGTTAACAAAAAGATCATAACGGGTACCATGATAACGAGCAGAGGTTGCCCCTTTGGATGTATCTTCTGCTCATCCTCAAAGCTTATGGGGAAAAGGTGGAGAGGTAGAAGTCCAGAAAACGTGGTTGAAGAAATGGAGCTTCTCGTCAAAAAATATGGAGTAAACGAGATAGAATTTCTCGATGACACATTTACCTTTGACAAGGAAAGAGCGATAAAAATAGCAAATCTGATAAGAAGAAGGGACCTTGAAATAGCATGGGGATGTTCCTCTCGCGTGGATACCCTTGATGATGAACTCGCACGGGAGCTTAAAAAGGGAGGATGTTACAGAATATACATGGGAATAGAATCCGGCTCCCAGAAAACCTTAAGACTGATAAACAAGGGAATCACCACTGAGAAAGCAGAAAGGGCCGTCAGCATCGCAAAGGCTCATGGCTTAGAAGTGATAGGCTCCTTTATAATAGGCGTGCCTGGAGAAACTAAAGAAGATATCCTTTCAACGATAAGATTTGCAAAGAAGCTTGGCATAGATTACGCTCAATTTACCCTTCTTACGCCATATCCTGGAACGCCTATATATCGCTACGCGCTCGAAAACAACCTTTTACTAACAAAAAACTGGAGCCTATATGGAATGCTTGATCCAGTCATGAAGGTACCTGGATTTACCAGCAAAGATCTGATAAAATTCATCAAAAGAGCTTATATATCCTTTTACATCAATCCTGCCTTTTTCTGGAAGGAAATTAAAAAGGGAAGGCTATTTTTCCTAAGAAGAGCGATTAACGGCTTTCTTAGGGTAAGGTGGACTCCAAACCTGGAAGAAGGCTGGGAAAAGGAGGAAATAATCGCCCAAGGATGAAGGAAAAGCTGTTTTTAAGAAAAGCAAATTTTGAAAAGGAGAGAGGAAACTATGAAGGCGCTATAAAGCTGCTTAAGAAAGCTATAAAAGAAAACCCCGCCTGCGTCGAAATCCATCTCGAAATAGGCCGTTTATACACCATCATTAACGATCTTCATAGAGCCGAGCTGCATTTCAAGCAGGCTCTACTCATAGACAGAGAGAACCTGCCAGCAAGGCATAACCTTGGACTTGTATATCAGCTTCAGGGTAAGATAAAGCAAGCTATAGAGGAATGGAAAAGCGTTTTAAGGAGAAACCCCGACTATTTACCCACCCTTTTATCAATTGCCGATTACCACATGGAAAAAAAGGAGTACAAAGAAGCTAAGAGCTATTACGAGAGGGTCCTGAAGGTGGATCCTAAAAATTGGGAAGCGAAGATAAACCTTGGTAGAATTCTATATGAAGCAGGAGATGAATTTACCGCATATAGACTATGGCAGGAAGTAAGAAAAGAGAACCCAAATGACATCGTGGTAAATTACACATTAGCTGAGGTATACATAAATGCCTTTGAACCAGAAGAAGCAATAGATCTGCTGCTTGAGCTTACGCGAAATGAAAGCAACCCTACACGCAGAGAAAAAGTTAAGAATCTTCTTTTAAACCTATTGGAATACACTGATAGAAAACCAGTTATCAAAAAAGCCTTAAGTGAGTTATCTGACCTCTTTCCCGAAGACAGAGATATCTTGGTCAATAGCGCAAAGCATCTTATTTTAAGTGGAGAAATGAACAAAGCGGATCCCTTGATCAAAAAGTTGGTAGAAAGATATCCGGATGACTCAAGCGTTAAATTCGTAAAGGGTTTGCATCTTCATAAAACGGGTAAAACCAAGGAAGCTATTGAGCTCTGGGAAAGCTTGCTCGTAAAAGAAGGAGAAAAGCCTCATCTTCTCGAGAAGCTTGGAGAAGCTCATATAGAGCAGGGAAATTACGAATCTGCTATAAGATACTATCGTAAACTATACGAGCTTAAACCGGATGAAAGAAGCGTTATCTCAACTCTTGCCTCCCTATACCAGCAAACCGGTAAGCTTGATAAGGCCATAGAATACTGGGGAAAGCTTCTCGATAGGTTCGAATATGATCCATATGCTTACGCTAATCTCGCGATATGCTACGCATATAAAGGAGAGCTAGAAACAGCCCATAACGTAATTCAATATGCCCTTTCAATACCAGAAGAGGATCCATTCTTATATTTCGCAGCAGGATTCATATCTCTCCTTATGGGAGATTTTCAGAGAGCGCTTGGATACTGGAAAAAATGTTGGGTTAGGCATCCACTGATGCTTGGCGCATGCTGGGATATCGCCTCAAACATAGTTCCAAAGTCTTTTCTTGAAAATCTCAGAAGAACGCTCCAAAAAAGCAGATATAGAAAAGAGTTCAAGGAGATGCTAAATAGATTCATAAATATAGCTTTATCCCCAAGTTCATATGATGATGGCAGCCTTAAATAGTCATTCTTCGTAGCTTCTCAATTACAGAGGGGAGGACAGAAAGAAGCTTTTCAATATCCTCGTGAGTAGACCATCTACCTAAGGAAAATACTATTCCCCCTTTGGCAAGCTCTGGAGGAATACCAAGAGCCACTAAGGTTTCCTCTCTGCTTCTACCTACATCTATTCCCTCTTCCCTCAACGCGTTAGCAAGAACTTTCCCACCTATGTAATTAACGCAAACGCTTAAAATCCCGGGAAGTCTTTCTATCTTATGGCCACAGAAGAAAATCCCACTTATCTTCTCTCTGATCCCTATCTCAAGCATGTTTCTGAGCTCCGCTATTCGCCTGATTTCCCCTTCTCTCTCGCTAAGCAAGATCTCCGCCGCTACTCCAAAACCAACTATATTTGCTATATTTTCTATCTCGTTTCTCAAAAATGAAGGAGGTTGAAAATCTAATCTTTGAGATATATAAAGAGCGCTCACTCCACCAGGACCATAAATATGAGAGGACGAAAGCGTTATAAGATCTGCTCTTATTTTCCTCAAATCCAGAGAAATCCAGGTTAACCCGGGAACTCCATCCACGTGAAGGAAAACCTCTCGTTTTTTGAGAAACTCCGATAGCTCAGCTACAGGCTGAATTGTGCCTATATCTACGCTCGCCAGTGGTATGCTAACCAAAACGGTCTCATCTCGGAGCAGTCTTTCGATCTCCCTCGGAGAAACCCTGCCATATCTATCCACTGAAACATAGCTTATGCTATATCCTCTCTCCTCAAGAATCTTGCAAATTCCTATCACTATATCACTATCTATTTGAGAGACTATTATATGCTTTCCCCTCCACGCGTAATTCCTCAAAATTCCATAAATAGCAAGGCAAAAAGCCTCAGCTCTACTTGCAGTAAAAAACACTTCTTTAGGTGAGCATGAAAGAAGCTTACTCAACCTTATACGAGAGAGCTCCACTGCCTTAACCGCTCTTTTCCCTTCACTCCACCTTTCTAAAAAGGGCATCATCTCCTTTAAAACCCTTTCATCCAAAGGCGTTAAAGAGGCGTAGTTCATATATATGCTCCTCGTCAAGCTCTCATCACCTCCGCTTTCATTATACCACTTATATATTTATATCCCCGGTCTGATTATCAGCATAAGCTCGGTGGAGCTCGCGCTTACTACATAACAAGAGAATACTGATACAGCGTTGTGAAGAGATACCTTGAGGATATGATAGGCACAACCCCACAAAGACCCATCCCTGAGGAGCTCATAATACCAGAGGAAGTTTACCGTTTAAACCTAAAATGGGGTTTGGCTTCCTAAAAAAGCCGGACACCATTTACCTAATTTGATCCCGATAAAATCTCTAAGCTCCTTGATGCTCCCAATCTGTCTGCACCAGCCTCAACAAGCGCAAGAGCGAAGGAGCGCGTCCTTATACCTCCCGCCGCTTTTATTCTCGTCCTCTTAGAAAGGCATTTTCTGAGAAGCTTTACATCTTCGAGCTTAACGCCTCCAAAAAATCCAGTGCAGGTCTTGACAAAGTCGGCTCCTCCCTCCTCAACCAAGAGAGCAGCCCTTTCCTTCTCATCCTCCTTAAGAAGCGGTGTTTCTATTATCACCTTAAGGATCTTATCTCCACAGATATCCTTGGCCCACCTTATTTCCTCAAGAACCCGATCGGTATAACCGCTTTTAAAGAACCCTACATTCATCACCATATCTATCTCATCGGCTCCCTCAGAAAGAGCGCGCTCTATCTCAGCCATCTTCACACGAACATTATTAGAACCCAAGGGAAAGCCAGCAACGCTTATAACCTTAATAGCAGTATTACGAAGCAGATTAAAGACAGTACCCACCCAGCAGGGATTTACACACACGCCAAAGAATCCCTCCCGTATAGCTTCCTCACAAAGGCGTTCTATATCTCCCTGTGTAGCATCTGGTTTTAAAAGCGTGTGATCTATTAACAACTCTAATCTAACCAATTGGCAATCTCCCCCTTTGGGCGGAAATCGTTCCCAAAATGTAAAGCAACTTTTCATACTTATGAAGAAGCTCTCTTTCCCTCTCGCTCAGGTAGCTCATCCTTCTGAAATCTGGAGAAGAAATATACTTAAGCAAACTCTTTGCCTGGTTTACCTTATGAAAAGGAAGTCCCCCATCACTTAGAACCTTATCGAGAAAAGACTTCAACCTTCTAAAAACACCGTTTTCACCGACGAGAAGCTCCCTAACGCTTCTCCAGTCATCGCGAAGAGCTCCTACAAACTCCCTTTCGTTGAAGCCTATAGTACCATTTTTCTCAGACAGAAATCCTATCCTTTGTAAAGCTTCTATAAAGGATGGAATTCCATCAGCAGATCTGAACCAGAGGGAAGCGAGCTCTCCCCTTAGCCTTCCAAGATAGGAAAGGAGAGAAAATTCGTCGTATATGAGATTATACTCTTTAAGCTCAAAACCTGCACTATATAGCCTGTTTTCGCTTGAGAGAAAGGGATAAATAAGATTTCTCCTAACACTTGCCAAGTCGAGATCCCCTTCAAGAGCTCCTCCATAACCAAGGAAAGCGTTTATCCTCTCGATAAGCCGATTAAAATCGTTCACAAGATCCTGAGCTTTCCTGAGAACCTCCGTTGGATAAAAGCTGATCTCAAAGGTAGCCTTTCCCTCCGATGATATTCTCATATTGATTCCGGGAAGAAGATCCTTAACATAGTTAGTAGCAGAAGTATATGAAATGCCATCAAGCTTATACCGGGCAGATCTTCTTGAAGAAACACGCTCAAATCCCAAACTCGAAAGAAGGCTTTCATCTCCCTCAATTGTCAACCCATTCCATGATTCGATGTAAAGCTTATTATCTCCAACGTAAGCCTCAACCCCTGTGTCCTCGCTATACTGATTTATCTTTCCCGCTATTGATATAAGGCTATCATCGGAAGATATGCTAATAGGCACGGAGTTAACGCTGATCTCACCCACCAAACTGAGAGGCTCATAGGGGGACGAAACCTCAATTGTGGTATAAAATTTATCAGGAAGAGCCACTTCTAATATCTCCACTTCATGTTTCGTTTCATCTCCAGCGAAGGAAGAAGCTATAGAAATCTCATAATATCCGTTTCCATCACTAACCTCGAAGGGCAGAAAGCTCCCTCCCTTTAGGATCTCATCAAGAGCATTGTTAAGAGCGTTTATCAAAGAAGAAAGCTCTCCCCAAGCTTGAACGCTCAGGGAGAGCTCTTTCCTCAAAAAAGCTTCTTTCCTTGAGGGATCAAGAAAGCTATCTACTCTCGTTCCCTTAATCCTCTCAAAGGAATAAGCAGCTCTTTTAAGGTTATCTATCGAAACCCATCTGTCTAACAAATAGACCCTCGACATTACCCCTTATACCTCATCTTAGATAGCCCGGCGTATATTGCACCAACGCCGAGCTCCTCTTCTATCCTCAAAAGCTGATTATACTTAGCTACTCTATCAATCCTTGCTGGGGCACCCGTCTTTATCTGCCCTGTCAGAGCGGCCACTGCGAGATCAGCTATAAAGGTATCTTCCGTTTCCCCAGATCTGTGGGAAACAACGGCAGAGTATCCAGCATCATATGCTTGGTTTATAACATCAAGAGTTTCGGTAAGCGTACCTATCTGATTTAACTTTATAAGTATAGCATTAGCTACCCCTTCCTTTATACCTCTGCCGAGTCTTTCAGGATTCGTGACGAATATGTCATCGCCAACGAGCTGAATTCTGCTCCCTAATCGTTGGGTAAGGATCTTCCAGCCTTCCCAATCTTCCTCCGCAAGGCCATCTTCCAAGGAGATGATCGGATACTTATCAACCAGTTTTTCATAGAAATCAACCATTTCTTCGGAGGTTAGCTCTAAACCGTCTGCCTTAAGATGATATTTGCCATCCTTGAAAAACTCTGAAGCAGCAGGATCCATCGCCAGCGCTATCTCCTCGCCTGGCTTATAGCCTGCCTTTTCTATCGCCTCAACTAAAAGAGCTAAAGGTTCCTCATTAGAGGAAAGCCCCGGAGCAAATCCTCCCTCGTCTCCAACTGATGTAACTAAACCTCTCTCCTTCAGTATCTTTTTAAGAGTGTGATAGACCTCAGCTCCCATTCTCAGAGCTTCCCTGAAAGAGGGAGCTTTTATGGGAACTATCATAAACTCCTGTAAATCGAGGTTATTATCAGCGTGCTTTCCTCCGTTAAGAACGTTAAACATTGGAGTTGGGAGAACCTTTGCTCTAACCCCACCAAGGTATTTAAAAAGAGAAATTCCAATCTCATTAGCCATGGCGCGTGCAACCGCCATGGAAACAGCGAGAATGGCATTAGCTCCAAGCCGGGATTTATTGGGCGTGCCATCAAGCTCTATCATTTTCTTATCAATCTCCGCCTGATTCTCCGCATCGAGTCCTATAAGCTCTTGAGAAATTATCTCATTTATGTTTTGAACCGCTTTTAACACTCCCTTGCCACCATATCGTTTCTCCCCGTCTCTCAGCTCAATAGCCTCAAATGTGCCCGTGGAAGCCCCAGAGGGAACGATTGCCATACCAACCGCACCGCTTTCAAGAACGACTTCAGCCTCGACCGTTGGATTACCTCGTGAATCCAGTACCTCTCTACCCCATACACTTATAATTCTGCTCAATCTTCTATACCCCCTTTCTTATTCCCAACTCTACCTTTATCCTCTTACCAGTTACCATATAATATACCCTCTCTGCTATGTTAGCAGCATGATCCCCAAATCTCTCTATAAACCGGGCTATAAAGAGAAGCCCCGTTCCTCTTCTCGTAGCACTTGAGTCAGAGATCATTAGGAAAAGGAGCTCATTGAATATCTGCTTATAAAGCTCATCATTCATTTTATCCTTTTTAAAAACTTCCTCAGCTAACTGAGCGTCATTTTCCAGAAATGCTTTTATCCCCCCTTGAAGCATTTCAACACATATATCCGCCATTCTCGGAATATCGATCAGCGGTTTTAAAAGAGGTTCATCCATAAGTCTTAAAGCAAATTCAGCAACGTTTGTGGCCTCATCTCCCATCCTTTCAAGATCTGTTATGATTTTAAGGATCGTAAAGACCTCTCTCAGGCTCCCCCTTATAGGCTGCCTTAAGGCTATAACCTGGAGGCACTTCTCCTCTATCTCCATTTCTTTAAGATCGATGGCATCATCTCCCTCAACTACCTCCGTTGCTAACTCCTTATCGCCCTCCCTTAAAGCCTGGACAGCTTTCCTTAAGGCATCTTCAACGAGGTCTGCCATCTCACAGAGGTCCTTCTTTATTTTCTTTAAATCCTCCTCAAAAAGAGCATCTTTTATGGATATCATTCTCCCAACTCCCCTAAAAACACTACCCTATCTTTCCCTCTAAGAGCCATGACCCTAAAGAGCAAAGCTCTTCCGGGCAGATAGACCTTAATTTCATCTCCCACCTTCACCCTCGCTGAAGGCTTGGTTTCCCGCCCATTAAGTAGAATCAAGCCTTTTTCTATCAACTCTTGAGCCATGGTTCTTCTTTTAATTATACCACTTTCTTTCAGAAATTTATCCAATCTCATGACATAATATAGAATATTAGAAAGCCGGGAGGGTATACCCTCCCGGCTCCATCTTTCATAAAATTGGTGGAGCGGAGGGGATTCGAACCCCCAACCTTCTGGTTGCAAACCAGACGCTCTCCCATTGAGCTACCGCCCCATTAAAAAATGGTGGGCCTAGGAGGATTCGAACCTCCGACCTCACGCTTATCAGGCGTGCGCTCTTACCGAACTGAGCTATAGGCCCACCTCGGATTACCTTGAGAGGGAATAGCGTGCTTCCTTCACCCTTCTATTGGAAGAGCGATCTCCTTAGAAAGGAGGTGATCCAGCCGCAGCTTCCGCTACGGCTACCTTGTTACGAC
>JAGHDO010000018.1 GCA_021159885.1 Synergistota bacterium
GTGCAATAGCGGTCTTCAAGACCGGTGTTTCTAAGGCAAGGGAAATAATGAATAAGAACAGTGACATGAAAGTAGGCGCCTGGTGGGATATACTCGTTTATCTTATTCCGGTATGGTTCGTTCTTCTTCTTGGATGGTGGATCTATCAGTCGATCACCTGGTATCCCAAAGATTGGTGGAATCCTAACCCGTTCACTCATACCTACTCTGTGGGAACGATAATAGTTCAGTGGGCTATAGCCTTCATAGTTATCTACTTGCTTAACGATTGGTTTGCTAAGACCGCTAAGTACGAGCATACTGACATCGGCGAGACTTACGAGAAGTAAAGGGGGCGAGAATCATGTGGGTAATCATGATGGTCATTATCCTCGCTATCGTGTGGGGTGGCTTCCTGTTCTTCATTAAGAAGACGATGGAAGCCGAAGCGCAAAAGAAGTAAAATTTGACTTTTCGAGGGGTTGGAGCTATCTTTTTAATCAAAAGGGGGTAGTTCCAACCCCTTTAAAGTGGCCTCCTAAGATCTTACCTAAGTCGCAGAGGTGATCTTCATTGAAGCTCTCTGAGGTCAGAGATATATTGGAAGCCAAGGTCTATGCCGGCGAGGATCTTCTCGATCGAGAGGTGCACTTTGGATGTGCTGCTGATATGATGAGCGATGTTTTAGCATTCGGCAAGCCGGGCTCACTTCTTCTATCTGGGCTTGTAGCACCTCAAATAATCAGGGTAGCGAAGATCCTTGACTTGGCGGGTTTAGTTATAGTTAGAGGAAAAGAGCCTTTACCGGAAACCATTAAAAAGGCTCAGGAGGAGAGGATACCCCTGTTGGTAACCCATCTTTTTCTCTTCGACGCCTGCGGAAGGCTTTATGAGAAGGGACTCAGGGGTAGATGAGTAACATAGATGTTGAGATAATAAAGTATCTCAGTGAGTATAAGAAGATATTCAGCTTCATAACTGCAGAGGAAATAATGAAAAAGGATGTTATAACCTTAGGACCAGAGGATCGGTTATCCGATGCACGTGTGATAATGCGAGAGAGGAGAATATCTGGTATTCCTATAGTAAATAAGGATGGTAAGCTTCTCGGGCTCGTTAGTACTGAGCGTATAATAAGAGCTTTAGAAGAGGGCGTTATATGGAAGAAGACTGGTGAGTACATGACCCCAATAGAAAGGGTTGTTTACTTAAAGCCTAAGGATACCCTTGAAAAGGTTATCGGAACTTTTGAAAAGTACAGATATGGAAGGTTTCCTGTGCTTGATGAAGATGGGAAGCTTCTTGGCTTAATAACCAAGCAAGACATATTAAAGGCCATCTTAAGGCGTTTTCACTCAATCTATATTCATGATAAGAGAAGAGACGAGTTCTTAAGCAGGGAGATCTCCCTGCTAAAAGGAGAAGAGTTTCTCGAGGAGGAAGCTTCATTTAAATATGAGATAAATACGAAATCCATTTCAGAAGCGGGAGAGGGAGCTGCCTTGCTTAAAAGAGTTCTTGAGAAAAGAGGATATCCTAAGGCTTTTATAAGAAGAGTCAGCATAGGAACCTATGAAGCGGAGGTAAACGTTGTAATTCATGCGGAAGGAAAGGGAGTAATACTTGCTTTTCTGAGAGAAGACAATGTTGTGGTCTTAGTTAAAGATTCAGGTCCCGGAATAGAGGATGTAGACCTCGCTATGATGGAAGGATATTCAACCGCTCCAGATCACATAAAGGAGCTGGGATTCGGAGCAGGAATGGGGTTGCCCAATATGAGAAGAGCTACTGATAGGTTGATAGTGTTATCACAGGCGGGGAAGGGAACGAGGGTTGAAATGGTCTTCATCATTAAGGAGGGAGAAGAGTGAAGCTGAAGGATATATTGAGGAAATTAGATTGCGAGGTCTTGACGGGAGATGTAAATATGGAAGAGGAAGTAAAATATGGCTATACGAGTGATCTACTAAGCGAGGTAATGGGAAAGGCACGGCAAGACTCAATATGGATAACCGTTCAAAGCCATTTAAACATCGTTGCTGTAGCAGTACTTGTCGGCATAAAGGCTATAATTGTATGTGGAGGTAAAAAGGTAGATCCTAAAATAGCAGAAAAAGCCAAGCAAGAAGGCGTTGCTTTGGTATTAGCTAAGGATAACGCTTTTATCGTTTCTGGGAAACTTTATGAGATAGGATTGAGATAACCGAAAACGTGGTATAATTAGCTATGTGGTGTGGTGTGGACCTTCACATTCATACGGTCCTTTCAGCTTGTGCAGATTGGGAGATGACTCCCAAAAATATTGTAAAAAGAGCAAAAGAGATGGATATCAAGATCATAGCTATCACAGATCACAATACGGCTAAGAATGTCAAGGCATGCATTAAAGTGGGTAGGAAAGAGGGTATACTGGTTATACCGGGTATAGAGGTGCAGACGAAAGAAGAGGTGCACATGGTAGCGCTATTTCCCTCGGAAGAGAACGTTGAAGGGTTTGAAAGATGGCTTAAAGATAGGCTTCCAAGGGCAAAAAACGATGAAGGTTTATTTGGCATTCAGGTAGTCGTAGATGAGGAGGACAACGTTATCGAGATTGATGAGAGACTTCTTCAAGTTTCTGCGAAAGTCTCCGTTGAGGATGTAGCCTTGAAGGCTAAAGAATGTGGAGGCATAGCCTATCCAGCCCATATGGATAGGGAGTATGGAGGAATTATTTCCGTTTTGGGCTTTATCCCCCCCGATCTCCCTTTTAAGGTTGGGGAGATCACCTACCACGCTGATTTAACCTCCCTCTTAAGGAAACACCCCGAACTGAGAGATTATGTGATTTTGGTTTCCTCCGATGCTCACTTTTTATCCTCGATCAAAGGGGCGAGAACCGCTGTCGATCTGGTTGAAATCAGTCCAGCAAGCTTGATAAAAGCGATACAAGATAAAAGGAGGGTCAAAACATGCTTAAATTAACCAGGGATAAGCTTGAGAAGGTCGAAGCCATAATAGACCGCTTTCCAAAGGGGCAGTCCTCTCTTATAGGCGTTTTGCACGCCATTCAGCTTGAGATAGGTTATCTACCGGAGGAAATACAGAAGCTCGTGGCGAGAAAGCTTGAGATCCCAGAAAGTACAGTGCATGGCGTGGTTACATTCTACAACTTCTTCCGCACGGAACCAGTAGGGAAGTATGTAATAACGGTTTGCAAGGGAACCGCTTGTCATGTTAGGGGCGCGGGCGCTGTTATCGAAGAGTTTGAACGTGTCCTAGGAATCAAGGTAGGACATACCACGCCAGACGGAAGATTTACGCTTGATATTGCAAGGTGCTTTGGTGCATGCGGTCTCGCACCTGTAGTTATGGTTAACGACGACATCTACGGAAGGATGAGTCCCAAGAAAGTAGAAGAGGTAATAGCGAAATACCAAGATTAAATGGAGGAGCTTGCTCTACACATAATAGACCTGGTTGAGAACTCCGTAAGCGCTGGTGCTTCTCTAATAAAAGTTATCGTGGAGATAAGCGAAGCGAAAGATAAGCTGAAAATGGTGGTTGAAGATAATGGTAAAGGTATGAGCGAGGAGGAAGCAAAGTGTGCTCTGGATCCTTTCATAACTACAAAGTCAGGGAAAAAAGTAGGATTAGGTATTCCACTTTTGGCGCAGACTGCTGAACTTTGCGGTGGAGAGCTTAAAATCGAGAGCGAGAAAGGTAAAGGCACTAAGGTAATCGTCGAGATGAGGCTAAAACACATTGATCGTCCACCTTTGGGAGATTTTGCATCTACGTTCTTTACCTTAGTCTTTGGTCATTCTGATATAGACTTTCTCATAAAAGTTAAAACGGATTATGGGGAAATGAAAATTGATACCACGGAGATAAAGAAAGCGATAGGAAGGGAGGCTTTCTCGCATCCTGAAGTTATTTCCTTCATGCGGGAAAAAATAGAGAGAGAGTTAAATGATATATTGAAGGGAGGTAAGAATTATGAAGCTTGAGGAACTCAGAAAACTAAGAGAAAAGGTCAGACAAGACCTTAAGTTAAGAGAGGGAGAAGAGCCTCGTGTAAAAATAGTGGTTAGCATGGGAACTTCAGGCATAGCTGCTGGAGCAAGAGAAGTATTAAAAGCTCTCTTAGATGAGGTTTCTAAAAGAGGCCTAAAGGATGTTATGGTCATGCAAACCGGAGAAAAGGGACTGTCGTCGGCAGAACCCATAGTTGAGGTCATAACCAAGGAAGCTTCAATAATTTACGGAAGGGTAACCCCCGAGATAGCAAGAAGGATCGTTGTAGAGCATGTGATAAACGGCAGGGTTCTATCTGAGTACGTGGTATAACTTAAACTCTTTTAAAAGGGAGGGATAAAGATTGCCCAAAAGACTTGACGTGCTTATATGCTTAGGAGCTGGCTGTGTTTCATCGGGTAGCGAACTTATAAAGAAAAAGATGGAGGAAGAGATTAGAAAGAGAGGCCTTGAGGACGAGATCAGGATAATAGGAACAGGATGTATGGGGCCCTGTGAGAAAGGTCCCGTGATGATGATATATCCTGAGGGAGTTTTTTATCAGAGGGTAAGTCTTAAGGACGTTGAAACCATCGTTGAGGAGCACTTCCTTAAAGGTAGAGTTGTAGAAAGACTATTGCCAAAGGAAGAAATAGTGCCCAGTCTAAAGGAAGAAGAGCTTCCATTCTTCACTAAGCAGAAGAAAATAGTCCTTGCTAACTGTGGGGTTATAAATCCAGAGAATATCGAAGAGTACATAGCGGTTGATGGATATGAGGCTTTGGCACGTGTTCTTGAAAGTATGTCGCCTGAAGAGGTCATTTCCGAAGTAGAGAAATCTGGCTTAAGAGGAAGAGGAGGAGCGGGCTTCCCCACGGGAAGAAAATGGAGATTCGTAAGAAGCGCTCAGGGGAGACCCAAGTATGTCGTTTGTAATGCAGATGAGGGAGATCCAGGTGCTTTCATGGACAGAGCGGTGCTTGAAGGCGATCCACACGCGGTTATAGAGGGAATGCTTATTGCGGCATATGCAGTGGGAGCTGAACAGGGATATATATATGTCAGGGCAGAATACCCCTTAGCTATAAAGAGATTGCAGATAGCTATAGAGCAAGCTCGTAAATATGGACTTCTTGGCAAAAATATACTTGAGACCGATTTTTCATTCGATATAGAGTTAAGGATTGGGGCTGGTGCATTTGTTTGTGGCGAGGAAACAGCGCTTCTTGCATCTATTGAGGGTAAGAGAGGAATGCCAAGGCCCAAGCCTCCATTCCCAGCAACGCATGGACTTTGGGGTAAACCCACTCTTATAAATAACGTTGAAACCTTTGCCAACGTTAGACACATCATTCTAAAAGGAGCGGACTGGTTTAGAAGCTTTGGAACGGATAAGTCTCCCGGAACTAAAGTATTTGCTCTATCTGGAAAGGTCAGAAATACTGGGCTTATAGAAGTCCCAATGGGGATAACCTTAGGCGAGGTTGTATTCGATATAGGCGGTGGGATACCTAATAACAAGAAATTTAAAGCAGCTCAAATAGGAGGGCCCTCTGGCGGATGTTTGACTGTTAAACATCTTAACTTACCCTTGGACTATGAATCTGTTAAGGAAGCTGGTGCCATAATCGGTTCTGGAGGTTTAATTATCCTTGATGAAAACACGTGTATGGTTGAGCTCGCCCGCTTCTTCCTCGAGTTCTGTCAGGATGAATCCTGTGGAAAATGCGTTCCTTGTAGGGTCGGAGTTAAGAAAATGCTGGAGATCCTTGAAAAGATCGTTCATGGTAAGGGCACGCTTGAGGACATAGATCGTCTTGAAGAGCTTGGAAAGTGGGTTCAGCAGAGTGCGCTTTGTGGTTTAGGGCAGACCGCCCCAAACCCGGTTTTAAGCACGATAAAGTACTTTAGAGAGGAATATGAAGCACACATAATAGACAAGAGGTGTCCAGCAGGAGTATGTGCTGATCTCTTCATAGCACCGTGTGAAAACGCCTGTCCTGCTAATGTTGACGTTCCCGCGTACATAGCTCATATCGCCGAGGGAAGGTATAAGGAAGCTTTCTATGTTCACATAAAGAATAATCCATTCCCATCCGTATGTGGAAGAGCTTGCCCTGCAGAGTGCGAGAGAGCTTGCAGACGAATACAGCTTGATGAGGCTATTGCTATAAGACAGCTTAAGAGGTTTATGTCCGATAAGGCGCTTGAAGAGGGTTGGGAGCTTCCTAAGCCAGAAAAATATAACGGTAAGAAAGTAGCGATAGTAGGCTCTGGACCTGCTGGATTAAGTGCTGCCTTCTATCTTAATTTGAAAGGATACAAAGTAACCGTTTTTGAGGCACTCCCAGAACCTGGAGGAACCCTGACTCACTATATCCCCGAGTATCGTCTTCCCAAGGAAATAGTTTTGAAAGAAGTTGAAAGAATAGCTAACACCGGCGTTGAAATTAAGGTTAATCACAGGATAACGGATCTTGAGGCGCTTCGAAGGAAATTTGATGCTGTGTTCCTTGCATGCGGAAGCATGAAAGAAGTAAAACTGAATATCCCGGGTGAAAATCTGGAAGGCGTATATAGTGGAATGGAATTCCTGAAGAAGGCCAAAATGGGGGAAAAGATAGATATAGGAAGGAAGGTAGTAGTCATAGGAGGAGGAAACACCGCTATAGATGCTGCAAGGGTAGCTTGGAGACTTGGAGCTGACGTGCGAGTAGTTTATAGAAGAAGCAGAGATGAAATGCCAGCTCTTCCTAGCGAAATAGAGGAAGCAGAAAAAGAGGGTATCAAATTTACCTTCCTTGCAACACCGGTTAGCTTTGTTAGCGAGAATGGTAAAGTCAGAGCAGTTAGATGTGTTAGCATGAAGCTTGGTGATTTTGACTCCTCTGGAAGAAGAAGGCCTATTCCAATAGAGGGATCAGAGTTTGATATAGAGGCAACCACTGTAATAGTAGCAGTAGGCCAGAGAGCGGAGCTCGGCTTTGAGTCCGAAGGTTTAGAGCTAACCAGATGGGGAACGATAAAGGTAGATCCTCGCACTATGAAGACATCCTTAGATGGCGTTTTCGCCGGTGGTGATGTTGTAAGAGGTCCTGCCCTTATAGTAGAAGCCGTTGCCGATGGAAGAAGGGCAGCATCAGCCATAGATAAGTATCTTGGAGGAGATGGAATACTCTGGCGCGAGGAGAGAAAGCCTGTCAAGACTACTTACGATGAGGAAGAATATCTCAAAACTCAGCCCAGGAGAAGGCCCCCGATGTTGTCGGTAGAGAAGAGGAAGAGCTTCGCGGAAGTTGAGAAGGCCTTCTTTGAAGGTCAGGCAATAGAAGAGGCGAGAAGATGCCTCCATTGCGATATAAAGGAGGAGGAAGAATAAGAGGGGGGGTGATGTTATAGCATGGTGAAGGAGATCTTAAGCAGATTCGAACCGAAGCGAGAAAACCTACTTGACATACTCCATGCGATTCAGGACGCATCTCCTACTAAGAATCTTACTAAAGAAGATGTGGAAGCGGTTGCTACCTATCTTGGAATAACGCCAGCAGAAGTTTGGGGTACTGCCACATTTTACTCAATGTTCTCGGTTAAGCCAAGAGGAAAGCACATAATAAGGGTTTGCGTTTCGCCTGCTTGCCATCTTATGGGAAAGGAAAGCGTGTTGGAAGCCATCAAGCAAGAGCTTAACATCGATGTAGGAGAAACAACCAAAGATGGTCTTTTCACTCTTGAAATATCAAGCTGTCTCGGGATATGCGGTGTAGCTCCAGCCATGATGATAGATGAAGTTGCTTATGGGAACCTCACTCCCGAAAAGGTAAAAAGGATATTGGACGAGTATAGGAAAAGGGGAGAGGAATCATGAGGATCGAAAGGGCTCATGTGCTTGTGGGAATCGATGCGGGTACGATCTTAGCTGGGGCTAAAGAAGTTCAGAGAAAGCTCGAAGAGGAGATAAAAAGACAGGGATTAGCCGAAGAAGTAAGGGTCCTTGAAACGGGAAGCCTCGGTATAACTGGAAGAGGAGTCGTGCTTCTCGTATATCCCGAGGGAGTCTACTATGTTAACGTTAGAGTGGAGGATGTACCGGAAATCGTTGAGGAACATCTTCTTAAAGGTAGACTTGTTAAGAGACTTCTGCTTGAACCTCATATAGCAGAAATCTTGGCAAAGGGAGAGCTACCCAAGAAGCTTTCTAAGCAAAAGAGAGTGGTGTTGCAAAATGCAGGGGTTATAAATCCGGAAAGCATTGAGGAATATATAGCGACTGGAGGATATGAAGCTCTTGCTAAAGCTCTGGAATCCTCTCCAGAGTGGGTTTTAAGCGAAGTAGAAAAATCTGGCTTAAGAGGAAGAGGAGGAGCAGGCTTCCCCACAGGAAGAAAGTGGAGATTCACTGCGAATGCTAAAGCTTCTCGGAAATTCGTTGTTTGCAACGCAGATGAAGGAGAACCCGGAACCTTTAAGGATAGACTTATACTCGAAGGAGATCCCCATAAGATCCTTGAGGGGATGGCTATAACCGCATATGCGGTTGGAGCAAGCAAAGGATATATCTACATAAGGGGAGAGTATGATCTATCTATACGCCGAATGACTAAAGCTATAGAAGATGCCTACAAGTTGGGATTGCTTGGGGACAATATTTTAGATACTGACTTCTCCTTCCACGTTGAAATAAAAAAAGGCGCAGGAGCATATGTATGTGGAGAAGAAACGGCCCTTATAGAGTCCATCGAGGGAAAGAGAGGGAACCCACGCCCCAAACCTCCCTATTACCCCGGTGTAAAGGGGTTGTGGGGATATCCTACTGTGGTCAATAATGTGGAGACGCTTGCGAACGTTCCTCCCATAATCTTGAACGGAGCAGACTGGTTCAGAAGCATGGGTACGGAGGAATCTCCCGGAACGAAGGTTTACACAATTCTTGGACATGTGAAAGAACCAGGTCTTATAGAAGTAGAAATGGGAACGCCTTTAAGGAAGGTTATTTTTGAATTTGCCAAAGGAATTAAAGATGACAAAGAGTTCAAGGCTGCGCTTATAGGAGGAGCTGCTGGTGCTTTCTTGGGCAAGGAAATGCTTGATACGCCACTTTCCTATGAAGGATTGAGGGAATATGGAGGGGTTCTCGGCTCCGGTGCTATCTTAGTCATGGATGAAACAACATCTATGGTAGATATGCTTAGGAATATCATCTTCTTCTTTAAACACGAATCGTGTGGTAAATGCGTTCCCTGCAGGGTAGGGGTAAGCAAGCTTTATGAGAAGATAAACAAGATCTGCAATGAAGGAGGAACTGAGAAAGATCTTGAGGAGATGATCGAAATCTCAAAAGAAATGGCTGATATGGCGCTTTGCGCATTGGGGCAATCTCTTATTCTTCCGATATCGAGTGCAATTCGTTTCTTTAAAGATGAATTCCTTTCATAGGAGGTGTTTTAGACTGTGGGAGAGGTAAAGCTCAAGATAGATGGAAAGGAGATAGTAGCAAAAGAAGGAATGACCATACTTGAAGCAGCAAGAGAAGCAGGTATAGAAATACCGACTCTTTGCTATCATGAGGGGTTATCCTCATATGGGGGATGTAGACTTTGCGTAGTTGAGGTAAAGGGATCCCCAAGGCTTTTGACCAGCTGTACTACCCCAGTTGCTGATGGAATGGAAGTCTATACCAATACAGAAAGAGTCCAGGAAGCGCGTAAATTTGTCATGAATCTGATAATGACTGA